>MWAR01000081.1 GCA_002068715.1 bacterium ADurb.Bin374 | reverse complement strand
CCGCCTCCACCATGTCGGCCAACGCCGCCTGCATGCACAGGAACGTCCCGGTGGCAGCTACATCCGGTTCGACGACAACGCCGCCGTCATCATCGCCAACGACAACAACCCCAAGGGCACCCGCATTTTCGGGCCGGTCGCTCGTGAACTTCGCGAAAAGCAGTTCATGAAGATCGTCTCGCTCGCCCTTGAGGTCATCTGAGCCGGAGGACGGAGACATGTTGAAGACGGTCAAAGCGAAGCGCGCGGTCGAGAAGCCGCACATCAAGAAGGATGACACGGTCGTCATTCTGACCGGCGACGATGCCGGCAAGAAGGGCCGCGTTCTCCAGGTCAATCCGGCGAAGGGCCAGGCCTACGTCGAGGGCGTGAATTACACCAAGCGCCATCAGAAGCCCAGCAAGAAGATCGGCAAGGGCGGGATCATCCAGAAGGAAGGTCCGGTCACCCTTTCCCGCGTCGGACTGCTCTGCACCAAGTGCAACAAAGTTACGCGTGCCACGATCGTGGTTCAGAACGGCGAGACTTCCCGCATCTGCAAGCTCTGCAACGAGCCCATCGGCCGCAAGTAAGTCGCGTCTTTGAAAATATAGCATACTATATAAAGGAGTAGTTCGGCATGGCGAAGACCAGTTCAGGGGCCCCGGCGTCGGGGACCAAGTCGATTCCAAGGCTGAAAGAGAAGTATCAGAAGGAAGTTGCTCCGAAGCTTCTGGAGCAGCACAAGAATCCGATGGCCGTTCCGAGGATCACCAAGGTCGTCCTCAACATGGGCGTCGGTGCCGCCACCCAGAACGGCAAGCTTCTGGATGCTGCCGTGGCGGAGCTGACTCAGATCGCAGGACAAAAGCCCGTCGTCACCCGCGCGCGCAAGTCGATCTCGAACTTCAAGCTGCGCGAGGGCGTGCCGATCGGATGCTGCGTAACGCTGCGCGGCGATCGTGCCTTTTATTTTCTCGACAAGCTGTTCACCATCGTCACTCCCCGCATCCGCGACTTCCGCGGTCTCTCGCCGAAGGCGTTCGACGGCCGGGGCAATTACAGCATGGGCCTCCAGGAACAGCTCGTGTTCCCTGAGATCAAATACGACTCCGTCGATAAGGTCCAGGGCATGAACATCACGATCGTCACATCCGCCCGCACCGACGGCGACGCCAGAGAGCTTCTCACTCTGCTGGGCATGCCGTTCCGCAAGGCACAGAAGAGCTGAGGAGTTAGGAGTTCCATATGGCGAAGACCTCGTTGGTCCAGAAATGGATGAGAGAACCGAAGTTTTCCACGCGTCACTACAATCGCTGCCACATCTGCGGCCGCCCGCGCGGCTACATGCGTGATTTCCAGATGTGCCGCATCTGCTTCCGGGTCCTGGCTTCCAAGGGTCAGATTCCGGGCATTACGAAATCCAGTTGGTAAGGAGACGGAATCATGAGCATGACTGATCCTATCGGCGACATGCTGACCCGCATCCGGAACGCCAATGTCGTGAAGCAGGAAAGCGTCGAGATGCCTTCTTCCAAGATGAAGATCGAGATTGCGAAGCTGCTCAAGCGCGAAGGCTACATCCGGGATTTCAGGTATTACAAGTTCCAGAACAAGTTCAACCTGAAGATCTTCCTCAAGTTCGGCGAGAAGCAGGCCCGCATTCTGCAGGGCGTGCGCCGTGTTTCCAAGCCCGGCCGCCGCATCTATTCGCCGGTCGCGACCGTCCCGAAGGTCCTCGGTGGCCTCGGCGTCGCGATTCTGTCCACCTCCAAGGGTATCATGACCGACAAGGAGGCCCGCAAGGCCGGTGTCGGTGGTGAGGTCCTTTGCGAGGTCTGGTAAGCAGGAGGAAGAAGAATGTCACGCATCGGCAAGAAACCCGTTATCATTCCGCAGGGCGTTGAGGTCACTCTCAGCGGCCATGTGGTCACGGTCAAGGGCAAGCAGGGGACGCTCAAGCGCGAGATGTGCCCCGAAGTCACGATCGTGAAAGAGAAAGATCATCTGACCTGCACGATTCCCGAGAACAGCGAGAAAGCCGTTCGCGCGAAGTTCGGCCTTGTCCGCAGTCTTCTGCAGAACATGGTGACCGGTTGTCACACCGGCTTCGCCAAGGAACTGGAGATCGTCGGCGTCGGCTACAAGGCGAAGTCCGAGGGTGCTCACAAGGTCACCCTGAACGTCGGGTATTCGCACTCGGTCGATTTCGAGTCTCCGAAGGAAGTCACCCTGAAGGTCGAAGGCCAGAACAAGATCATCGTCTCCGGCCCCGACAAGGAGATCGTCGGACAAGTCGCCGCCGACATCCGGAACATCAGACCGCCCGAGCACTACAAGGGCACCGGCATCAAGTACGCCGGCGAAGTCGTCCGGATCAAGGAAGGCAAGAAGCTCGCAGCGTAATGCCGCAGCATACTGAAGGAGTCAGGGAACGATGAGTAGCGTCAGCCACAAGACTGAAATGCGGGAACGGCGCCACAAGCGCAGCCGCTTTTACTTCTCCGGCACAGCGGAACGGCCTCGCCTGGCCATTTTCCGCAGTATCAACCACATCTACGCGCAGATCATCGACGACGAGAAGGGGACGACCCTGGTCGCCGCCAGCTCGAACGAGAAGGACATGCGCGAGAAGAAGGTCAACGGCGGGAACAAGACCGGCGCCAAAGCCGTCGGTGAAAGAATCGCCGAGCGCGCGAAGGCCAAGGGCATCACTGCCGTGGTTTTCGACAAGGGTGGATTCCGCTATCACGGTCGCGTGAAGGAACTGGCAGAGAGTGCCAGGGCGGGCGGCCTGAAGTTCTAAGGAGCAGATGAAATGACGATCAACACCCCCGCTAATCCTCGTGAGACCCGCGAACCCCGCGAGCGCCGCGACCGCGATCACCGCGGACCGCGCCGTGACCGTGACCGCGAGCAGGTCGAGAACGAGTTCGTAGAAAAGATTATCGCTGTGAACCGCGTCAGCAAGACCGTCAAGGGCGGCCGGCATTTCGGCTTCTCGGTTCTTGTTTGCGTCGGTGACCAGAAGGGCCGCGTGGGCATCGCTCTGGGCAAGGCGAAAGCCGTTCCGGATGCAGTTCGCAAGGGCCTCGAGCAGGCGAAGAAGCACCTGATCAACGTGCCGCTCAACAAGGGCACGCTGACCCACCCCTACGTCGGCAAGTTCGGCGCTTCCTCCGTCATCATGAAGCCCGCCGCCGCCGGAACCGGCGTCATCGCCGGCGGAGCTGTCCGCGCCATTGCCGAAGCTCTCGGCGTGAAGGACATGCTTTCCAAGCGCGTGGGTTCGAACAATCCGGTGAACGTCGCCAAGGCCGCGCTTCAGGCTCTCAAGTCGATGCGCAGCGTGGCGGATGTCGCGAAGATGCGCGGCGTCACCCCGACCCAGGTCATCAAGGGGTAAGGAGACAGCATCATGGCGAACAAGAATGTAACCGTCAAACTCATCAAGAGCCCCATCGGGGCTACCGTGCGCCAGAAAGCCACCATCAAGGCGCTTGGCCTCCGCCACGTCCAGCAGGAAGTCACTCTGCCCGCCAACGAAGCGGTTCTCGGAATGATCACTGCGATGCAGCGCTGGCTTGAAGTAAAGTAAGGAGAGATTGTCACCATGTTGAATCTCGCCAATCTGAAAAAAGCAGCTGGTTCGACCCACAAACGCAAGCGCATCGGTCGCGGTAAAGGTTCGGGCCACGGTAATGAATCCACTCGCGGCGGCAAGGGCCAGACCGCTCGCTCGGGCAAGCCGCATCCCTACGCCGGGTTCGAAGGCGGTCAGATGCGTCTCACCCGCATCCTTCCCAAGCGTGGCTTCACCAGCCCGCATCGCGTGATCTTCTCGGTCGTGAACCTCGCCTCTCTCGACATCTTCGAGGCCGGTACGAAGGTCACCCCCGAGATGCTGTGCGACAAGGGGCTCGTGAAGAATCTGACGGCCCCCGTCAAGATCCTCGCCCGTGGTGAGATCACCAAGTCTCTCACCGTCCAGGCTCACCAGTTCTCCGAATCCGCCAAGGCCAAGATCGAGAAGGCCGGTGGCAAGGCCGAGGTGATCTGAACGTGTTCCAGAGCCTATCAAACTCGATGAAGATTCCGGAACTCCGGAATCGCATCCTTTTCACTCTCGGCATGATCGTGGTGTTCCGGATCGGGACGCACATTCCGACGCCCGGCATCGATGCGAAGCTGCTCACCCAGAATCTTCCGACGTCTGAGCTGATGAGCTTCCTGAACATGTTCTCCGGCGGTGCTCTGCGCCGGTTCTCCGTGTTCGCTCTGGGTATCGCGCCCTACATCAACGCCTCGATCATCATGCAGCTCCTGATCTACGTCATTCCGTATCTCGAGCACCTGGCCAAGGAAGAGGGCGAAGAGGGCCGTAAGCTGATCAGCCAGTATACGCGTTACGGCACGGTCTTGATAGGCGCTCTGCAGGCGTTCGGCATCAGCTTCATGCTGGAGCGGTATCAGGTCGTCTCGAATCCCGGCTTCGGGTTCAAGCTCATGGCCGTGACGACGCTGACGGCCGGTACCGCGTTCATCATGTGGCTTGGCGAACAGATGACGAGCCGAGGCATCGGAAACGGGATATCGATCCTGATCACGGCGGGCATCCTGGCGTCACTGCCGGAAGCCGTCGTCCAGCAGGCTGTCCTGTTCACGGGCAACGCGCACGATGTCGTGAAGATGATCTTCCTTCTGATCATCATCGTCTCGGTCATCATGGCGATCGTCACGGTTCAGGACGGCGTTCGCAAGATCCCGGTCCAGTATGCGAAGCGAGTCGTCGGCCGCCGCGTCTACGGCGGGCAGAATACCTTCATCCCGCTGCGCGTCATCCAGGCCGGCGTTATACCGGTCATCTTCGCGAGCTCGATCCTGCTGTTCCCTTCGATGATCGCGAACTGGGTGCAGGGCCTCGAATCCATGCAGGAAGTGGTGAAGAACCCGATCGTGTTCTGGCTGTTGAATATCTTCAACTATAACAGCTACAGTTACCTCGTGATCTACGCGGCGCTGATCCTTTTCTTCACCTACTTCTATACCGCGATCACCTTCAACGTCCAGGATCTCTCGGACAACATGAAGAAATACGGCGGCTTCATCCCCGGCATCCGCGCCGGCCGCCCGACCGTCGATTATCTCGAGAAGACCCTGTCCCGCATCACGCTGGCCGGCGGTATCTTCCTCGCGATCATCGCCGTGATCCCGAACATCCTGATCAAGGTCATGAACGTCCAGTTCTACTTCGGTGGAACCGCGTTGCTGATCGTCGTCGGCGTCGCGATGGACACCATGCGTCAGCTCGAGTCCCACCTGGTCACCCGGCATTATGAGGGCTTCATGAAGAAGCGGGGTCTGCGGTGAGCAAACGGCTGAACCTGATATTCCTGGGGCCTCCGGGCGCCGGGAAGGGTACGCAGGCGAAGATGATGGTGGACACCTACGGTGTTCCGCAGGTGTCCACCGGCGACATGCTTCGTGCGGCCATCGCCAGCGGTTCCGAGCTCGGAAAGAAAGTCCAGTCATACGTGACGTCGGGCGGCCTCGTTCCCGACGAACTCGTTCTTTCGGTGCTTCTCAAGCGCATCGAGGACGCGGACTGCTCGACGGGGTTCATCCTCGACGGGTTTCCGAGAACGGTCGGCCAGGCTCAGGAGCTCGACAAGGCTCTTTCGAAGATCGGCGGCGTCACGGGCGTGATCGCCATCACCGTTCCTGACGAAGACCTGATCGAACGGCTCACTGGACGGCGAACCTGCAGCGGTTGCTCGGCCCCCTATCATGTGAAGTTCACCCCCCCGAAGAAGGGTGGG
>MWAR01000080.1 GCA_002068715.1 bacterium ADurb.Bin374 | reverse complement strand
TACCGCGCCGGTGCCTCCTGGCTGATGAGCCGCACCACCGCCGCCGCCGTTCGCAAGATGAAGGATGGTCAGAGCAACTACATCTGGCAGCCCAGCGTCCAGGCCGGCCAGCCCGCCACGCTTCTGGGCTACGCCCTGAACGAGGACGAGAACATGCCCGCCATCGCGTCGAACTCGCTCTCGATCGCGTTCGGCAACTTCAAGCGCGGATACATCATCGTCGACCGCATGGGCACCCGCATGCTCCGAGATCCGTTCACGAACAAGCCGTATGTCGGCTTCTACACCACCAAGCGCGTCGGCGGCATGGTCGCCGATTCCAACGCGATCAAGCTTCTGAAGTTCGCGAACTGACGGAGGTGATGAGATGAAAAGCATTCGCAATATTATCCTGTCGGTCCTCTTCGCTGCCGCTGTCATGGCGTCTGCCGCGCCCGACATCAGCTCGGTCATGGGCGTCAAGGTTGGCCTCGGCACGGCCGAATACAATGCCGATGCTCTCGGATCCGCGGTCGACGTGAGCAACTTCGGCTCCGCGATTGTCGTGATCCAGACGGCGAGCGGTTCTTTCGATGGCTCGAACTATTTCAAGTTCCAGCTCCTCGAGTGTGCCAGCTCGATCGGCACGTTTACCGAGGTCACGGCTGATGACGTGGTGGGCGCTACGCCCGATGCCTCCGGCACGATCCACACGATCAACGCGGCGCAGGCCGCACCCGCGATCAAGAAGATCGGCTACGTCGGCGAGATGCCCTATCTGAAGGTCCGCCTCGACGAGACCGGCACCGCTACGACCACGCCGCAGGTGGGAGGCGACCCGCTCCGCCATCACTCCCCCGAGGTGAAGCCATGAAAATCACGTTCAAGCGCGAGTTCCGGCATGCAGACGACGGCATCAACATCGTCACGCATCCGGCCGGAGAAACGATCGACGTTTCCGAATCGTGTGCCGCCGCCGCGATCCGCACCGGCGCCGGGTTCGATCCCGAATCCGAGCACGAAGAGAAGGCCATCCAGGCCGCTCCGAAGAACAAGGCGAAAAAATGAGCTGGTCACTCGCAACCATCACGGCTCCGGCCACCGAACCGGTTTCGCTCGAAGAGGCGAAGCTGCATGCGCGTATCGACGCGGCGGAAGACAACCCGCTCGTCCAGGCGCTCATTTCGGCCGCCCGCGAATATTGCGAGGACTACCTTTCGAAAACCATCATCACGACTACTCTTGAACTGACCCTGGACGAATGGCCGGAGGACTGCATCATCAACCTCCCCCGCCCGCCGCTCCAGTCGGTCACCTCGATCAAATACACCGACTCCGATGGAACCGAGCATACGCTCGACGCGGCCGATTACGTCGTCTCTGCCGAGACCGGCCGGGGCCGTGCCTACCTGAAAGAAATCCCCGCTGTCACGCTCCGGGAAATCGGCGCGATCAAGGTCCGGTATGTGGCCGGCTATGCGTCTGCCGCCGCTGTCCCGCAGAAGATCAAGCAGGCGATGAAGCTGCTAATCAGCCAGTGGGACAAGAATCGTGAAGCCTCTATCACCGGCACCATCACGACCGAGGTGCAGTTTGCCCTCCGCGCGTTGCTCGACTCCGAAAGGCTGGTGGCGCTGTGAGAGCTGGCGACATGCGGCACCGCATCGAGATTCAGCAGGCCGTCAAATTGAGCGACGGCATGGGCGGATTCACCGAAACATGGGGACCGGTCTGCACCGTCTGGGCCTCGATGCGCCAGGAGTCCGGCAAGGAACTGGTGAACGCCGATAAGGTCCAGGCGACCAGGCGCGTTCAGTATGGCATCCGCTATCGAACCGACATCGCCGCGAACATGCGGATCTTGCACGGTTCGCGCACGCTGAACATCATCGCCGTTCTCGACCCAGCCGGGACGTTCGAACGTCTCGACCTGATCGCCGAGGAGGTTGGCGCCGATGCCTAGGGCAAGCGTCAAGCTCGTCGGAATTGAACGCGTCGAGAAGAACCTCGAAAAGCTGGCCGATCGCGGCAAGGACAACCTCGAAGGGCTGGTTCGTCTTGCAACGAACGAGATCGCCACCGAGGCGAAACGGCTTGCGCCGGTCGACTCCGGCGATTATCGCGACACGATCAAGGGCAAGTCCGACGGCATCACCGGCATCATCGCCGCATGGCGCGGAAGCCGAGTGCATCCGATCAGCCATCTTATTGAGTTCGGCACTCAGCCGCACGACAACCACCCCGGCACCACCGCAAAGCCACACCTGTTCCCGGCGTTCGAGATGGTCACATCCCGCCTTGGCGGCCGAATTGCCGAGGCGCTCCGGAAAGCCGGCGGAGGTCTGCGATGATCCCGATGCGCTCCGCGATGCTCGAATTGCAGCGGTCGGTATACAACCGGCTTTCCTCCAGGCTCTCTCGCCCCGTCTATGACGAGATTCCGCAGGGAGCCGCCTTCCCCTACGTCGCCATCGGCGAAGACACGGCCACGGACGCGGGCGTGAAGAACGCGCACGGCGAGGAAGTGACGCTCACGCTCCACGTCTGGAGCAGAGCGAAAGGCATGTCCGAGGTCAAGACCATTCTCGACGAGATCACGGCGGCCATGACCGGCGCCCCGCTCACCATCACCGGCTTTCAGTCGGCCATCGCGCAACGCGAGTTCGCCGACACGTTCCGCGATCCCGACGGCATCACGCGCCACGGGGTTATCAGGTTCCGTTTCAGAATATATCAGGAGGTATAAATCATGGTCAAAATTCGTGGCGTGGACGTTCTTCTGAGCGTCGGAGGCCAGACCATCGGGAGCCAGCGCAACGCGTCGCTCAAGATGGACGGGAAGGAGATCGACGTCTCCGACAAGACGACGGGCGGTTGGGATACGACGATCGTCGGCAACCGCACCTGGGCGATCGACTGCGAAGCGATCACGCTGGACAGCGACGCCGGACAGGATGCCGTCGAGGCCGCCTTCCTCGCTGGCAACCAGATCAGTGTCAGCATCGCCGTCGGTGCGCATGGCACCTACAGCGGCACCGCGTCCATCGTCTCCCTCGAGCTGACCGGCGAGAAGGATGACGTTTCGATGATGAAGATCAGCCTCAAGGGCGCTTCCGCCCTGACGGCCGCCTGATAAGGAGGAAACATCATGGCTGCTTCCGCTCTGACCGTTCAGGAAATCACCCGCGCCGGCGTGGCCATCACGGCCGCCCCCGCCAACGGGGAAGGCAATTTCTTCACCAACTCCGGCAACATCTCGCTCCGCGTTATCAACGGCGGAGGTTCTCCGATCACCGTTACCATCCACGCGCAGGCCGCTTGCGACCAGGGAACCAAGCACAACCTCGCTGTCACGGTCGACAACGGCGCCACGAAGGAGATCGGGCCGTTCCAGATGCGCCATTACAACGACGCCAGCGGTTACGTCCAGGTCACCTATTCGGCCGTCGCCGACGTGACCGTCGCCGCCGTGAAACTCGCGTCCTGACGGAGGATCCATGAATAGCGTCAGAATCGAACTCGACCGACCCCGGAACCTGCGTTTCGACATCAACGCTTTCGCCGATGCCGAGGCCCTGATCGGCGCAAGCGTCCTCGACGTGCTGTCGACCGAAACAGGACTGCTTCGGTTCTCCGTGCAGCGTGCCCTTCTCTGGGCCGGGCTGAAGCACGAAGACCCGAGCCTAACGCCGCAGCGCGTCGGGGCCATGATGCAGATCTGGCTCGAATCGGGGAAGCCGCTTGCGGATCTGATGAAGGCCGTCAACGACGGGATTCTCGAGTCTGGCCTGATCCGCCCATCTGACGCCAAGGACGCCGCCGGCCCTTCTCCGGAAAGCGCCTGACCTCCTTTCGGGAGTGGGTGCAGGAAGCCGAGCCCACGGCATACGGAATCCTGCATCTGCTCCCATGGGACTTCGGGCGCATGACCCCAGGCGAATACCGGGCGGCCATCGACGGTATCGAACAGCACCAGCGCATGGAGATGCGTCGAACGGCCTGGACGGTGGCGCAACTGATCAACGGCATCAACCCACAGAAAGAACCCGTCACCGTCGAAGACCTCTTGCCGGAACGGGACGACCGGAACGAAACGAACGAGACACCACGCGAGGCGCACGAGCGCCTGAAACGCGAGTTTGAAAGGCGTTTGGGGAGAAAATTGTAATGGGCTTCTCTGAACCGGTTGGACGCTTTTATGTAGCGGTTGGAATGGATACGTCCGAGCTTCGGGCGGAGATCAACCGCGCCAACCGCGTAATGAGAAAGGCCCTCGGCTCTGAGGCAATCGCCCTCTCCCAGGATCTCGCGAAAGCCGTAACGGCATCGGTGGCCGGCTTCGCCGCTCTCGGCATTGCGGCCGTGAAGATGGCCGCCGACATGGAGCAGGTCGAAGTCGGATTCCGGACGCTTTTGAAATCGGCATCCGCTGCTCGAGCCGTGATGAAGGATCTGAAGACCTTCGCGGCCGAAACTCCCTTCGAGTTTTCCGAGATCGCCCCGGCCGCTCGAAGCCTGCTTGCATTCGGCATCTCTGCCGGTGATCTCATCCCGACGCTGACTCGGCTGGGCGACATCTCGGCTGGCATCGGACAGCCCATTGGCCAGATCGCGGAGATTTACGGGAAGGCCCGCGTGCAGGGTCGGCTCTTCATGGAGGACATCAACCAGCTCACCGGCCGCGGCATCCCTATCATCCAGGAGCTGGCGAAGCAGTTCGGCGTGACGGAATCCGAAATCCGGAAGCTGGTCGAGAAGGGGCAGGTGCATTTCAGCAATCTCGAACAGGCCGTCACCAGCCTGACGACGAAATCGGGCATGTTTGCCGGCGGCATGCAGGCGCAATCCCAAACCGTGAACGGTCTGCTTTCAACGCTCCGAGACGACGTTTCCGAGATCATGCGAAATATCGGTGAAGATATTGCAAAGGCCTTCGACCTTCGCGGCGTCATCGCGAGCATGTCCGAGAGCATCAACAAGATCCGGGCCGATTACGCGAAGAACGGGGCACTGCTGATCGAACCGTTCAGCAAGACGACATACGCCGTAGTTGCTCTCTCTGGAGCCATTGCGGGGGCGCTGATCCCGTCCTTGCAGCTTCTCAAGGGCTGGGCCGTCGTGGCTATCGTCCCGCTTCTCCCCCTTGCGGCCAAGGTCGCGGCCGTTGCGGTGGTGCTGTGGGGCCTCTACGAAATCGCATACAAGCTCTACGACAGCCGTGACCGCATCGCCGCGTTCTTTGAGATCCTCACCACCGGCGCCAGGATGGCCTACAACAGCATCCGGGAAGGCTTCGCAAACCTGTTCGCCGACCTCGCCGGGGTTATGCGCTCGTCGATTCAGGATTCCCAGATCGCGCAATACCTTGCCGAACCCCTGGCCAAGATGCAGGTTGCGTTTCACAAGATGGCGCAGGAATCCAGGGGCAACGTCAAGGCCGCCTTGGAGGAACAGCAGCGGGCCGTCTGGGTGCTTGGTCGCCAGTATGACAGCACCACGTCCGCGATCGTGCGGATGGTGCAGGCCTCCGGCGATTGGCGCACGATGCTTCAGAGCATCATCGGGCAGAT
>MWAR01000079.1 GCA_002068715.1 bacterium ADurb.Bin374 | reverse complement strand
CTTGCGAACGCGTTCGAGTTCTGGAACTGGGCCACCGTCCGCTTGACCGCATCCATCTGGTGCGTCGTCCACCCGATGAACGTCGCCTGGTCGATCAGGCCGTTGGCCGGATCGCGCAGCTCGAGTTTCGGTGTGACGCTCTGATCGATCGGCAGGCGCAGGTTGTTGCTGATCGTCGCGGTTTCGAACGCGACTTCATAGGTAAGACCGCCCGCGGCCGGGCCTTTCACGAGCTGGATATTGGTGTTACTCGGATGATTCGCAACGACCGGCGCCATGGCGACGGAGAAGATACGTGGCGGCTGGGCTGATGTGCCTGTCGGGTCGAAGGTGATCGGTTTTGCGGTGTTGTCCGCATTTTTATAGCTGGCGGATTCGTTCCCCCACAAGTCGACGAAGGCGCCCTGTTCGCAGGCGATATACAGCTGCCTGTTGCCCCAGGAGAGAATCGTTTGCAGAGCGCTTTCATTGAGGGGGATCGTCACGGCCGTCGAGGCATACTGCGGGTTCAGGCCATTGAACTGGGTGTAATCGACGTATGCCGACGTCAGCGGGAACGAGCCGCCTGTGAGATTGGCATTCTTCGCAAGATAGATCTTCTGGAAGCTGACGGGTGACGTGCAGGGTAGGATGACGCGGTTCGCATCCGACGTGAAGCTGTCGGTGTAGAGACGCGCGCGGCGCGATGTCGCGGCGTTGAAATCGATCTTCAGGAGGGACTGCGTTCCGCTCGAGGTGAGCGAGACGGCGTTGATCGAGAACATCGAATTGAGCGGCGTCAGCACGGCCATGGTGGCCACGGACGGAGCGATGCCCTGAATGCGGTTCCCCTCCTGATCTCTGATCAGCGGCGGAACCGTGTTCGGAATGTTGAAGTTCGTGTTGGTCGGCAGCGGATCGTTGACGGCGAGGTTGATGAATCCCGCGGTCCTCGTATACTGGAGGGCGAGCCAGTCGATCGTTTCCGGAGTGAGCTTCAGGGTGACGACACGGGACGTCGAGAAGTCCATGTCGATCGTTTCGCTGCTGACGGCCTGGCGGAACCGATACCGGTTCGCATAATCCTCCTGGTTATAGCTGCGGTTCCTCCAGATGGCGAGCTGCTCCAGGGTGGTCGTGTCGATCGTGTTGAGGTTCATGTCCTTGTCGAAGTTCAGGGCAAGGGTGGCATCCGTTTCGGAGTTGATGATGCATGAACCGCCGACGAGCTTCGGCCTGGTCGTATAAGTGCTGGGGATGGTGATTCGCGTGGTGGAGGCGCGCGGCAGGGGCACGATCCAGTTGCCGGCGAGATCTCTGCCGATAAAGGCGTCGCGGGTGCCTTCCGGGGCCTCGCCCGAAACCGTATCCTCGAGATGGCCCATCGCGATGTAGAGCGTCGTGCTGCCCCAGTCCGCGATTTTCGCCTGCGTCGAGGACGATACGAAGATGTCGATGATGTTCGAATCGTTCATCGTCGAGACCAGATCGTCCGTGGTGAGATTCAGCGCGCTCGGGTTGTTGCCAAGGGTGTTCGCCTGGGTCAGGTTCCCCGTCTTCCCGATGCGGATGAAGGTCGGGTCGAAGGTCGTCGGATTCAACTTGATGGTTTCACTGAACCTGAGCGACAGCAGGAATCCGTCATATGTGGCTTCCTCGAGCTGCGGCCTGGTCGTGTCGATCGCGACGTCGGCGGTCGTCTGCGCCCTGTTGCCGGCATCGTCACGCACGTGAATGTTGAACGTCAGCGTCGCCAGATCCATCACGGCGGTCGCTATCGAGTAGCCCGGCATAGTGGTATAACGTATATTATTGAACGTGTCGTCCACGGAGGAAAGACTGTAGGTCGATGTTCCCTGGATGGGAGACAGGTCGATCCAGGCCAGACTTCCCATGGCCGTCGGTGACATGGTGACAGAAGCGATCAGGCGATCGCCCGGGATGCCGTCACCACTCGTTTCATACCCGTCGCCGACGTTCGCATACCTGACTTCCGGTTGGTCGGGGCTCGCGAACGGGCTGGTGTTGTTCACCGTGATGGCGGCCGAGTCGATGACCGGCGGGGTATTGTCGACCGTGAACGTCGAGGGCTGGGTCCGGAACGCGTAGTTTGCCGCATCGTCATTGACGATGACCGTCGCGTCGATGAAGCCGCCAATTTCCGGCCAGTTCTGCATCGTCGCGGTCGCGACGCTGAAGTTCGCCGACCAGATCTGTGAGGTGCCGACGCGGGTCAGCGGAATCGACAGGAACGGGTTCGGACTCCCGGCGAGCGCGATCCGCGCCGTTACGGATGCCGGTGAATAATAGTCTGGGAAATTGTTGACTTCCGCCCAGACGCCGAGGGTGTCGCCGATGTTCACGAGGCCGGAGGCGATGTTGTCGCCGTTCTCGTTCAAGATATCGAGACCCTGGTTCTGGATCGTCGGGATCTGGTTGTCGATGCCGAACTTCGAGAGAGGATTGCACTGCATCGTGGCCGAGGCCATGACGATCGAATTCACGTCGGGGTGCAGAACCCGGACGGTGAAGCTGGCCGTTGGAATATCGAAACTGCCGGCTTCAACGGTATATGATGCGCTATAGACATAGTTGCCGCCGCCGCTGATGGCGGAACGGTAGGACAATGGATACCAGTAGGTATTGAAGTCGCCGTCCGCGTAGGCCATGTCGAAATCGTCATCCGTGCTGCTGACGATGGACCGGATGTCGACGAGGACCGTCGCCGCGGGTGAGTTGGCCGTGTTGTAGACCGTGCCGAGGACCGCCGTGAAGGTCAGTTCGTCGCCCGTCGGTGCGTTGTAGCCGTTTGGCGGGTTCGCGATTCTGTTCGGATATCCCGTGGGCACGCGGTCCTGAGAAAGTTCGACGCGCGTCGACGGATACGCCTTGAACGTGGGCACGCGGGAAAGGAACCGCACGCTGTTGGTGTAACCGTAGGTCATGTTGGCCGAGCTGTCATAGGCCAGGATCGTCAGCGACGCCGTCGTGCCGAGGCCCGCCGGAACGGTCCAGTTGTAGGAATACTCGTTCGGGCCTCCCGTCGGCGGGAAGAGGGTCGGCGAGGGCGGCGTCAAACCGTTGTCGTAATACAGGTTCGCGAAGTCGATCATCGGCAGGATACCGTCATGGTTGTTGACACGAACCTTGATCTGCAGAACATCGCCTTCGTTGGCTTCGTTGAGCCTGCCGTTGTCGACGACGAAACTGATCGGGTAGACGATC
>MWAR01000078.1 GCA_002068715.1 bacterium ADurb.Bin374 | reverse complement strand
GCAGCGTATGCAGATGTCCGAAGCGAAGCGAACGTCACCGTCAACGGCAGTCTCGCAGCCGGCACGGCGGGCGATACCAGCAAGGGCACTGTCAGCGTCAACGCCGAATCGATGAATTATCTCGACGGCACCGCTGCATCGAAAACGGCGAATGACAACGCGATTCTCTGTACCGGCGCCGTTGTCGCCAATGTCCGTAACGACGCGAACATTCGCATCAGCAACACGGCCTCGGTGAACGCACAGAAATCCGTCACGGTGAAATCCGATACGGTGAGCGATGTGTCGACGACGGCGATCGCCGAAACGGGTAACGACTCCTACGCCGGCGTCGCCGTGAACGTCACCGAGTTCAGTTCGAACGCCGCCACATCGATCGCCTGCAACATGACCACGGTCGCCGGCAATATCGATGCATCCGCGAACAATCTCATCCTGCAGAATCGTTCGACGGCAAAAGGGTCCGTCGGATACACAAAAATCTCGCAGGCCCTTGCGAACGTCGAAAGCAATCTTGTCGCGTCGATTTTCAGCCTGACGAAGTTCACCGGAAAGTTCACCGGGAACCTGGAAGCAACGGGAAGCAAGTTCAAGGCTGCCGGCGCGATCGTGTATTCCCAGGGAACGCACGGTTCGAAGCTCGACATCGGAAGCAACGTCAAGATCACGGCCGGCGACAAGCTGATCCTGAAATCTTCCACCGTCGTCCAGGATCTATTCATGCAGGCCGACAGCACGGCGCGCTCGAAGATGACGAAGGCGGACGGCACGAAGGTTTCCGTCAGCGCCGGCATCATCTACAGTGACGTCGCCCAGACCTCCGAAGTCCGGATCGCCGACGCAATATACGATGGAACGACCGGAAACGGAACGGTTCTCACCGGCACGTCGGTTCAGATAGACAGCACCACACGAATCGAATACAACCGCGTCTTGCGGATGATCCAGGCAGTGGAGGACGCCGTAGCCCAGTTGAAGAGCAGCGTTTCCGACGAAGAACAGCTCGAGCTCGTGAATGGCGTCGCGGCTGCCTACAATACGATCAAAACGAAGTTTTCCTCCATCGGCGCCGAAGGGCTGACGACCTCCGAGAACATCTCCGCCTTCGTGAGTGCGCTCGGCTCCCTCAGTTCCATGGCCGGCGCGCTGGCAAATCTCGTGACGAACGAAACCGGCGTCGTGGCGCAGGCCGCGAAGATCGTGAGCGAGGCGACGGATTTTGCCTCCTTCAACAACTTTCTGAACATGTATGCCGTGAGCGCGATCAAAGGCGCAAACGACGACAACAGCAAGGATATCGGTTTTGCCGGGACGGTCGGCCTGAACGACTTCACGTCGAAAAGCGACGTCATCGTCGGTCGGAACGTGACGGTTACGGCTCTCAACCCCGGAGCCGGTGTCGTCAAGTCTGTCGAGATCACGGCGAATACGGCGGTCGATGCCATCAGTGCGACGGGGCACATCATTCCGAGCACCGGCTCGAAATCGTTCGGCGGCGTCTACCAGTCTCAGGAATTCACCTCGACTTCCAGGGTGACCGTCGCCGAGGGTGCGGACATGATCGGTGCCGGCAAAGACATTTCCGTTTCGGCCTCCAACGACGCACGGACCGTCGTTGTCGGACTTTCGTCGGCGATGGCCGGAAGCGGCATCGAAGGGATGGTTGCACGAGTCGTCGGGATCAGCAATTCCACGGTTCAGATCGACGATGAAGTCGACATCACCGGGAAGAACATCGGTCTGAGTTCATACAACAACACGAAAGCGCTCACGGCCGCAGGCGCGGTCATGATCACCAGTGCGGTCAGCGTCGCCGCGGGCGTGGCGATCAACGATTTCCAGAAAGACAACAACGTCTTCGTCGGCGATATCGACGAACGCTACCAGGACCTCATCGACGAGAAGGACGGCGTAGACAAGACCACGACGCCCAACAGCCTGAGAACCCGCACCGGATCAGACATCACGGCGGCCGGAACCGTCGAGGCCCAGGCGAAAAGCACCGGCGGATTCATTTCCGTAGGCGTCGCCGGCGGCATCACGAAAAACGACGACACCGGAAGCACCGGATTCCTGTCCAGTATGATGCAGAAATACAACGCCTTCGAGGATAAGATCGCCGGGACGATCAACAGCCTCGGCTCGAAGTTCACGAACATCACGAGCGAGCTGTCGTCGAAAACCTCGAACTCCGGCTCAGGTACGCATCAGAACCCGAGTTTCAGCCTGTCGCTCTCGGGAAGCGCGGGGCTCAACTTCATCGACAGCGTCACGAAAGTCGACATCAGCGGAGCGACCATCAATCTCGGCGGAACCGCGGGCTCGAACCTGAACGTATCCGCCATCAACTGTTCCGACGCCATGGCGTTCGCCGGCTCGGCCGGCATCATGTGGCAGAAATCTGCCTCAGGCGGCGGCAGGAGCGTGGGCATCGCCGGAGCCGTCGGCGTGAACGACGTTTCCAATACGACAGAGGCGATCGTCAGGAACGGCACGATCAACGATGCGGATGACGTGCGGGTCTTCGCCGTGAACGGCGGGATCGATGTCGCGGCCGGTCTCGGACTCCAGCTTTCCAACAACAAGGGAAATGCCGCGGGCGCGTTCACCATGGGCGGCTCGGTTTCCGTCAACAATATCGACAATACGGTCACCTCGACCCTCAAAGACACGAACGTCACGGGCAAAGACACGCTGAAAACAGATGTTAATGTCGCGGCCTACGAAAGCGATGTACAGGTCACGGGCGGCGTTCAGTTGACGATCGGCAAGGAAAAAGGCGCGTTCGGTGCGGCTGTCAACGTCAGCGACATCACCAACACAGTGAAGGGCCAGATCGAAAACGGGACGTTCACCAAGGTCAAGGATGTCACGACGTCGGCACTCCAGGCGCTGACGCAGGTCAGCGGCGCCCTGACCGCCGGAATCATCTGGGGCACCGACAATACCACATCCATCATGGGCGCCCTGATCTACAACAAGCTCAAGAACGATCTCACCTCCGTCATCAAGGGTGCGACCATCACGGCCGACGGAACCGTCAGCGCCAACACACGCGATTACCGGACGGGCAATGCCATCAGCGGCTTCGAAAGCCTTCTCGAACGCTCTGATACCGGCGTCGAGTCGTTCATCTCGACCGACGGCACGGATTATTACGATGTCGACGCCTCGAACGACACCGAAACGACGAGCACCCCGTTGAAGGACCAGGTGAAAAACGGCGCCCTGATCGTGACCGGTGCGATGGCCATTTCCGCCGCCGACAATGCGGCCGGCGCTGCTGTCGTCATCAACGACATCACGAATACCTTCCATTCGAAGATCGATTCCAGCACGATCACGGCTGGAACCATCAAGAGCGATGCGCAGGCTGCTTCGTTCCTCGTAACGGCGGCGGGCGGCGCGGCCGTCAGCACGAAAAACGGCGCTGGCGGTGGTTCCGTGGTCTGGAACGGCATCTCGAACGATGTGAAGGCCGGCGCTCTGAACTCCACGCTCACGGCGAAAACCATCAACGCGAAAGCCCTGAACGGCATCCGCATGATCAGCGTGGCCGGCGGATCGGTCAGTTACAACAAGATCCAGACCACCAACAGCGCCTTCATCGACGGCGGAGCCGTCATCACAGCCGCTGACAACATCGGCGTCGTCGCGCAAACCGACGACACTCTGATGAACTACGCGGGCGTTCTCGCGATCGGCGGTACGGCCGGCGTCGGAGCCGCCGTCGCCATCAACTACATCCTGGGTGATACCAAGGCGTATATAGATAGCGCTACACTAAAAGCGGCCGGAACGGCAGGCGGCGTCACGGTGAACAACGCGATTTCCGATGACAAGATGAATTCCGGGTTCATCAGCGATCAGAGCGTCAACATCCTGTATACGCTCGAGAACCAGCGGACATCTACGACGAAGACGGGCATCGTCGTCGACAGCTCCGCGACGCATACCATGAAGTCGTTCGTCGCGAACGCGGCGGGGGCTGGTTCCGTGGCGCTCGCGGGAACCGTGAACGTCAACCAGATCGATGGAAATACCAATGCCTATATAAAGAACGCGACCCTCAACCTCGGAGCGACACCCGGCGACGTCAGCGTGAACGCCGCCGACTACACGAACTGCTCCGGCTTCGTCGGCTCGGTCGGCGGAGCTGGAACCATCGGCATCGGGGCGAGTTCCGACACGAACAAGGTCAGAAGGAACACCAGCGCGAAGCTGGAAGACATCAAAACGGGGTCGCTGGCGAAAGCCGCCGTCGTCAATGCCGTCGCCAAGCAGGGCCTGTCATCCGTGGCCGCGGGCCTCGGCGTCGGCGGATCCGCCGGAATCGCGGGAACGGTTTCCGTAGCCATGCTTTCCGGGGCCACCGAAGCGGTTGTGAGCAACTCGCTGCTTACCGCAGACAGTCTGACCGTGAACGCGGAACACTGGGCGAAGACCTACGTTCTCGACGCGACCGCCGCAATCGGCGGATACGCCGGCATCGGCGGAGCCGTCGCGGTGAACGACATCCGAGACACGGTGAAGTCGGAGGTCGTCGACAGCACGGTCCAGACCACGACGGACGGTGTCGGCGCCATCCAGGTGAAAGCGAAGAATTACGCACTTCTGAACGCCACTTCCGCCTGCGTCGGCGGGGGGTTCGCGGGCATCGCCGGAAACGTGTCCGTAAACTACATGCAGAACGAAGTCACGGTTTCCGTCAAGAACAGTTCGCTCGGAACCGCTGCGAAACGGGCCGACAGCATCGTCATAAAGGCGGAAAACTCGTCGAACATAGATTCCAACATCGGCGCCGTAGCGGGTGGCGTGATCGCGGCCGGCGCATCCGTCGGTGTGAACACGCTCGACGGGAAAGTCCGGACCGTGGTCGACGGCAGCAGCCTGTATGCGAAGAACAACATCGATATTCTTGCCGACGAGAGCAGAACGGTGACGCAGTATGCCTTCACCGCAGCCGGAGGCGCTCTCGGCCTCGCCGGCAACGTCATGTATGTTGCCGCAGGCCAGGTGCTTTCTGCGACGAACGAGGACGGCAACAAGGAAATCCGTGATGCGCTCTCCGCCGGTGAGCAGGTGAACAGCGGCAGTATCGGCGGAACGAACGGCGCCCTGACGGCCGACGAGCAGACGGCCCTCAACGGAACCAGCAACAAGCTCTCGGCCCAGGAAGCAGGGAAATCCGCGACGACGGTGGCCGTCGGCAACTTCGATGCGGCGAACGCTTCAATCATCAACAGCTCGGCCGGCGCCGTGAAGATCGGCGCAACCGAGAACACCAACACCACCATGACGGGCGGCGCCGCGGCGGCCGGTGG
>MWAR01000077.1 GCA_002068715.1 bacterium ADurb.Bin374 | reverse complement strand
CGCTTCGGTCTTGTAGTTCTGGCCAAGAGCGGTGACGAGCTGCGAGATCGACTTGCCCATGTTGGTGATCTGCTCGAGAGTCGAGAAGTTCGCCATCTGGGCGATGTACTGCGAGTTGTCCATCGGATCGAGCGGATCCTGATACTGCATCTGCTTGGTCAGCAGCAGCAGGAACGCGTCCTTGTCCAGATCCTTGTTCCTCTTGGAGCTGGTGGACGTTGCCGTCGCTCCGGGAGCAACGGTATCAACGAGCTCGAGAGCCATCTGCCTGCCTCCTAGACCGTCACGTCGACGGCCTTGATGTGTAACGCCATTCTTCTGATTTCCGGATTGATGAGAACGGAGGATTCGATTGCGTCTGAATCCGAAGAACCGCTTCGGGACGAACGCCGGGAGCCGACCCGCAAACCGGGCTGATGCTCGCCGTTCGACATCCCTCTATCACTTCCATCGGATTCTCTCCGCGAAACATCCACGGAAATTTGCAGGATATTCACGCCCTGCTGTTCCAGATGCTCGCGAATCTGGGGAACAAGCTGCTCCAGCTTCTCCTTCACCACGGCATTTTCCGCCGAGATTCTGGCCGTTACAGCCCCGTCCTTCGTCGCCAGCTGCATTTCGAGTTTTCCGAGCGACTCCGGCTTGAGCTGGAGCGTCATGACCTTGAGCTGCTGCGGTCCCTTGAAGAATTCGGCCTTCTCGATGATCTGCGAGAAGATCGCCGACTTCACCGAGTCGCCGCCCTTCGCCTGCGAGGTGTCGGAACGGACCGACTGCGCGTTCGACGAGTTGTCACGGGTGAACGAGAACTCCCGCGATGCCTCGTGCCCCGACATGCTGACACGCTTGACACCCTGATTGGAAGCGAGGTTCGGAGCCTGGCGCCCGTCCGCTTTCGCCGTTTCCCCACGAGACTGGAAGGATTTCAGCAGGTCCGAAATGTCCGGAGCGTCGCCGCTGAGAGCCGCCTGGGCGGACGTGGTGACCGAGAACACACCGGAGGATGTGCCGTTGGTGCCTACGGTGTTTGCCTGGGCCGATGCGGAATGAGCATGGGATTCCCTTGCTTCCCGATACTCCTGCCGCAGGGACTTCGCGTCGCTTCCGAACGTGGTTTTCCGTGTCGTCTCGACGGCTGACTCGTTTTCCGGGGTGACGCGTGACTCTTCATTCGAGCCTGCCTTGTCGCGCACTTTCCGGTCTGGCCGTTTTTCAGCCGAAGCGGCTTCGGTCTGGACATTCATCGCCTGCGAAGACGTATCGACGGCCATCTCCGATGCAACCTCGGGATCACCTTCGACCGGTTTTTCACCGGAAAGTGTCGTGACCAGCTCTTCACCCGTTCTTCCGCCCTTCATCTTCGAGAGGACCGACAACAGTTTGTGAGCCGTCTCATCGTCGACGCTCTTCCAGAACTCGGCCGTTTCTGGATTGCTGCGGAGCGCGGAAAGAACCTCGTCGGCCTGGGAATCGCCCGCGGGCTTTTCGGACGTTTTTGCCGTATCCGAAGCTTCCACCTTCTTCTCGGAAACGACGGACTTCGCGGATTCCTGTGCGGAATACGCGGTGTCGGCCTTCGCTTCCTTGATGGAGCTTATGGCTTCGGTGTCGACGGGAATCTCCACGGTTTCGGAAGACTGTTCCGAATCCTGGGCCTGAGTTGTTGCCTGGACGGGAACGGCCTGGGTCGAAACCGTCTCGACGTCCTCCGTTTCCTCGGAACTGCCTTCCTCGCCTTCGGGCATATCGGGCTGATCTTCCTCGGATATGGCGTCGACGGCCTCGATCAGGTCGGGCTGTTCTGCGACCTCGGGCGTGACGACCTGAGCCTCGGGCTTCATGGTTTTCATGAGCTCGAGGCTTGCCGCCAGCATGTCGGGGGTTATCGCTTCCAGGGATTCGATCAGTTCCAGGGCCGTCTTGTCATCGAGCGACTGCCAGAATTCGCCGACCGTTTCATCCGCGCGGAGGGCCGATAGCGCGGTTTCAGCCGATGAATCATCGTTTGAATTCAGCTTGTTGAGGATCTTGTGGCTTTCCTGGAGAACTTCGTCTTCAGTGGGTTTGGTCGCTTCGGAGGCTTGTTTTGAGCCTTCGGACTTGTCGATGGAAGGTTTTTCGCGCACCCCGGGCGTGGTGTCTTTGGAGGACATCCTGGGTTTCTCGGGCTTTTGGTCGATGCGCTTGGTATCTTTCTCGGTTTGTACCGCATGCTCCTTGGAAGGACGTTGAGACACTTCCTGAGGCCTACCGGCCGATGCGGTTCGCTCGGACGCCGCGGGTTTCTGCGGCTTCGACGAGAAGGAGACGTTCGATTTCGAGTTCACGAGTCCAGACAGGAGTTCTCCGAACGAAGAGGGACCTGACTGCGCCTGGGATGGCGGGGTAAAGGTCTTCGTGAAGAATACGTTCACCAGAGAACTGGTATCCACGTGATCTGTGGCTGTTTTCATGACGATGGTTTCACCTCCTTTCGATTGATGTTCGGGAAGATGCTACTTCCCCATAATCTGTATCGTCATTTTCATCCCGAACCTTTAGACCATTTGTGCCTTGTCGTCGAAAAAATTGAATTTCGAAAATACGCTCATCACAGAGGACACGAAGAACACGGAGGTTTCACGAAAGGTGGATTTTTTCTGTGAAACCTCTGTGCCCTCAGTGTCCTCTGTGGTTCAGTGGTTGGGCTTCTTCCTTGAATTGATCTGCGTGCAGGGTTTGACGGGGGGCACGGGGGAGGGTATGATTTCGTTTCGAACAAGGGGGATGGGCGCATGAAGAAAATAATTGTTGCATCTATATTATCTGGACTCGCGGCCGTCGGACCGTCGCTGGCCGACCAGTTCCGGTGGCCTCTCGATATCGAGATCAGTCCCAGTTCGAGTTTCTGCGAATCTCGCGGCTGGCGATTCCACGGGGGGATCGACATCCGGACCCGCCTGCAGACCGGGTTCCCCGTCAAGGCGCCCGCCGACGGCTTCGTGTCACGTGTGAAGGTCCAGTGGCGGGGTTTCGGATACGCCCTGTATGTCGATCATCCGCAGCTGGGCGTCAGATCCGTCTATGGCCACCTGGATGATTTCGCCGGCCCCGTCGCGGCGTATGTCGCCGAAAAGCTGAAGAAGATGAAGGCCCGCTACGGCATCGACGACAGCTTCGGACCCGACCGGTTCCCCGTGAAAAAAGGCCAGGTCATCGCGTTCACCGGCGAGACCGGCCTCGGGCCGGCCCATCTGCACTTCGAGCTGCGGCGGTTCAACGACGATCCCATCACGCCCGCGGCGGTCGGCCTGACAGTGCCCGACCGCATTCCGCCGGTGTTTCTCACGCTGTATGTCGACCCGCTTTCTCCGGAAACCAGGATCAACGGCGGGTTTCTGCCCGCGGCCGTATCCCTTAAACGACAGAAGGATGGAACCTGGAGCTGGGACGGCGTTCCCGTGCTGGAAGGGAAAAGCGGCTTTTCCGTCGGTCTCGTCGACAACGGAGAGGGTGGAAACAAATTCGGAATCGAACATATATCTATAGCTATAAACGGAAAGCTTTTGTTGCGGCGAAGCTTCAATCAGTATGCGTACGATGAGAATTCCCAGGCATCCTGGATTTACGATTACCCCAGAACCAGCCTCCCCGGAGCAGGATACGTGTATACGATGTTTCGCTGGCCGTTCGAGACATTGCGGTTTTCCGAGGGGTTCGTCCCTTGGAGCGGTGCGTTGGGGGATGCCCCGGGCAGCGTCGAGGAACTGACGATCGAAGCCGTCGACTTCGGCGGGAACAGAATCGTCGCAAAAGGGCGTGTCGATACGCGCGGCCTTCGGCAGGCGAAGAACGTGTTTGACGGAATGCTCCGCGTTCGCCGGTGCCATTACACCACGTATGGAGTCGTCGCCGAAGCGGTGCTCGCCGATACGATGCATACTTCAGACTATACACATGTCCGATGCACTGATGCTTCCGGCGGCGAGGCGGATCTCCCGGCATCGTTCGGTTCCGGCGGCATCGTGCAGGTTGCCTTCCCGAACGCGGAGCGTTGGGCGGGCGGGGCGCGATGCGGAGGAGAAACGCTTCTGCCGCCGCACGTTTTCGTGCCGGTCAGTGGCGGAACCGTTACGGCGGACGGGGCACGAGTGGTCATCCCGGCCGGTGCCCTGAACTTCCCGATCCTGGCACGGCTGGATATCACGGATAACGCTCCACGGCCCGGCGGTTCCGCGAAAAAGGGGATTCTGCCCGCGAAAAGCCCGGTCTGGCAGTTTTCGCCGCCCTGGCTGGTCACCGCGAAGCCGATCCGGCTCGAAATCGATCTGAAAGGCCTGACGGCATCGCGAACCCTCGGAGTCTACGAGGTCGATGGAAATGCCCGATCTTACTCGGGCGGCGAGGGGAGGGAGTCGACCATGGCCGTCACCTCCCGATGTCTGCGACCATCCGTGGTTCTCGAAGACACCGTTCCGCCCGTCGTCACGGTGAAACCCCGGCGCACGGTGAAACGTCTCGGCCTCTGCGCCGTCTTCGGCGTCGACGACACTGGTGAGGGAGTCGACTACGAATCCGCCCGCGCCACCGTGAACGGCGAAAGCGTCTCCCCCGATTCCGACCCCGATAAGGACGAAATCTACGTCCCGATCGGCCCCGGCAAAGCGAAAAAGAACGTCACCCTCACCGTCTCCGACAACGCCGGCAACCCCCGAACCCTCACCTCAAGCCGGTAGAACCGAAGAAGCCGCTTCACCACGGAGAACACGAAGAACTCACGGGGAAAATCCCGAGAAAAAATCGCATCAGCCACAGAGACACCGAGGCACAGCGAAGATTCACCACGAAGACGCCAAGACAACCAGGAACCGCCCAGAAATTATGTTGATGTTGAAGGGACGGGTGGTTTGAACCCCGCCCGGATTCACGATCTGATGTTATATCGATATTGATATATAATTGTCGCCGTCTTAAAGAGAAACCCCGGAGCCGAGATGTCGGCCCCGGGGTTCATTCTTGGGGATCGTATTAATTCTGGACTTTGAACGTCATGACCCCGAGATTGCTGCCGGAAGGGGCAATGACAACGATCTGGTTATTCGCAGCGTCAAAGTGGATCACCCTTTTCCCGAACGAAGGTGACTCGAGATTCGGCAATGCAATGCCGTCCTCTCTGTTGCCGACTGCCGA
>MWAR01000076.1 GCA_002068715.1 bacterium ADurb.Bin374 | reverse complement strand
CCTCCGCAAGCAGGTCCCGCATCAGTTTCAATCGCTCATACATCATCAGGAGGACCACATGGCTAAGGAAACTTTTACCCGGACCAAGCCGCACGTCAACGTCGGTACGATCGGTCACATCGACCACGGCAAGACCACTCTCACGTCTGCCATTACGCTGACTTCGGCCAAAGCCGGTAAGGGGAAGGCGTTGAATTATGATCAGATCGATTCCGCACCCGAAGAGAAGGCTCGCGGCATCACGATCAATACCTGCCACGTCGAGTATGAAACCGACATCCGGCACTATGCCCATGTGGATTGCCCCGGCCACGCCGACTACATCAAGAACATGATCACCGGCGCCGCCCAGATGGATGGAGCGGTTCTCGTCGTTTCCGCTTCCGACGGCCCGATGCCCCAGACCAAAGAACACGTCCTCCTGGCCCGCCAGGTCGGCGTTCCCTACATCGTCGTGTTCCTGAACAAGTGCGACATGGTTGACGATCCCGAGCTGCTCGACCTCGTCGAGCTCGAAGTTCGCGATCTGCTCAACAAGTACGAGTTCCCCGGCGACAAGACCCCGATCATCCGCGGCAGCGCCCTCAAGGCCATGGAAGCCGGCGGCGAAGGCCCGGCGGCCGAGCCGATCATCAAGCTGCTCAAGACCCTCGACGAATACATTCCCGAGCCGCAGCGCGAACTCGACAAGCCCTTCCTGATGCCCGTCGAAGACGTGTTCACGATCACCGGCCGCGGCACCGTCGTGACGGGCCGCATCGAGCGCGGCATGATCAAGGTCGGCGATGCCATCGAGATCGTCGGTCTGATGGAAGAAGTCAAAACCTCGACCGTCACTGGCGTCGAGATGTTCCGCAAGACCCTCGATCAGGGTCAGGCCGGCGACAACGTTGGTCTGCTGCTCCGCGGCATCACCAAGGAAGAAGTCGAGCGCGGCATGGTCCTGGCCAAGCCGAAGAGCATCACCCCGCACAAGAAGTTCAAGGCCCAGGTCTACATCCTGTCGAAGGAAGAGGGTGGCCGCCATACGCCGTTCTTCAGTGGCTATCGGCCCCAGTTCTACTTCCGCACGACGGACGTCACCGGCGTCGTCCAGCTGGGCGAAGGCAAGGAAATGGTCATGCCGGGCGACCGCGCCGAGTTCATCTGCGAGCTGATCACCCCGATCGCGTGCGAGCAGGGTCTCCGCTTCGCCATCCGCGAAGGCGGCCACACCGTCGGCGCAGGCGTTGTCGCCTCGATCACCGAGTAAGTCATAACGGAGCCCCGGGGTGGGGCAACCGCCCCGGGGTTTCTCTTCCGGCCCGATTCGTGGGTCGAATGTTCCGAAAAGAGGGAGTCCTATGCGAGAACAGATCAACCTTGTGTGCACGAGCTGCAAGCGCAAGAATTACACGTCCATGAAAAACAAGCGCAACGATCCTGACCGCATCGAGCTGAGCAAATACTGCCCGGCAGAGCGGAAGCACACTCCCCACAAAGAGGGCAAGTAAGCGTTTCTGAACTGAGCGGAATGAAACCAGCGCACACAAACGCTGGTTTTACCGTCAAAGTACAGATGATTCAGCGTCTAGGGCTGTAGCTCAATTGGCAGAGCACCGGTCTCCAAAACCGGGGGTTAGGGGTTCGATTCCCTTCAGCCCTGCTTGATACAAGATCACTTACTATATAGAGGGGCACATGGATAAGTTACGCACCTACTGGAAAGAACTGTCCCGGCATCTGATGGAAGTCTGGATCGAAGTGCGACCCGAGAAGGGTCGCGTCGCCTGGCCGACCTTCGAGAACATCAAGCTCTCGACGAAGGTCGTCATCATTTCATCCATCGGCCTTGGGCTGTTCATCGGCCTTCTCGATGTCGTGTTCGGTGAAGTGCTGAAGGTCATCGTGGGTGGCGGGAAGGTCGGACTGTGAACATCTCCAGAGCTAAATGGTATGTGATCCATACCAATTCCGGGTCTGAATACAAGGTCAAGGCCAACCTGGAGCACCGCGTCCAGCTTCTCGGAAAACAGGAGCGCATCTTCGAGGTGCTCGTTCCGACCGAGAGCGCCGAGCGCGTCCAGGACGGTGAGCGTGTCACCCAGACCCGCAAGATTTACCCCGGCTACGTCCTCGTCCAGATGAACATGGATGACGACACGTGGACGGTCGTGAAGAACACCCCCGGCGTCACCGGGTTCGTCGGACTTGGCGACAAGCCGACTCCGCTTCACGACAAGGAAGTGCAGAACGTCCTGCGCACGGCCGGCATCGGCCCGCAGCGGTCGGCTGCCATGACGCCCATCGGGTTTACCGAGGGGCAGACGGTCAAGATCATCGATGGTCCGTTCACGGATTTCATCGGTGTCATCAAGGAAATCAACCAGGAAAAGCGCAAGGCCAAGGTGCTGGTTTTCATCTTCGGACGCGATACCGCTATCGAAGTCGATCTGATCCAGCTCGAAGAGTCCTGACGCTCTCCCCTAACGTTCGAAGGAGTACGAGAAAATGGCCAAGAAAGTTACCGGTTTCGTCAAACTGCAGATTCCCGCCGGCAAGGCAAACCCGGCTCCCCCGGTCGGTCCGGCCCTTGGCCAGCACGGCGTCAACATCATGGACTTCTGCAAGAACTTCAATGCCAGAACGTCCAAGGAAGGCGATGCCGTCATTCCGGTCATCATCACGGTCTACAGCGATCGGTCTTACACCTTCATCACCAAGACCCCGCCCGTGGCGTTCCTTCTGAAGAAGGCCGCGAAGATCGAGAAGGGCAACGCCACTTCCGGCCGCACCAAGGTCGGCAAGGTGACTCTCGCCCAGGTGACCGAGATCGCCAAGCGCAAGATGCCCGACCTGACCGCCGGCTCGATGGAAGCCGCGATCAGCATGGTCAAGGGCACCGCCCGCAGCATGGGCATGGAAGTCGTTGGCTGATTCCGAATTCAACCGGCCCGAAACGGCCGGCCATTCCTGAAGAAAGGAGGAAAACATTACCCGTATGCCGAAACACTCCAAGCGTTTTGCAGCTCTGAAGGAAAAGCATGTCGTCCTGGGTCAGGTCTTCACCCCGGAGGCTGCCTTCGAGAAAGTAGTCGCCTGCGCATCGGCCAAGTTCGATGAAACCGTCGACATCGCCGTCCGCACCGGCCTCGATCCGAAGTATGCCGATCAGCAGCTGCGTGGCAGCGTTGTGCTGCCTCATGGCGTAGGCAAAACCTGCCGTGTCGTGGTTTTTGCCGCTGGCGAGAAGGCCAAAGAGGCCGAAGCTGCTGGAGCAGACTTCGTTGGTGCCCAGGACCTGGTTACCAAGATCGAAGGAGGCTGGACGGAGTTCGATGCCGCCGTGGCGACCCCCGACATGATGAAGTTCGTCGGAAAACTCGGCCGCATTCTGGGCCCCCGCAACCTGATGCCCAACCCCAAGGTCGGAACCGTGACCATGGACATCGGAAAAGTGGTTCAGGAACTCAAGTCCGGTAAGGTGCAGTACCGCGTCGAGAAGGCCGGTATCATCCACTCGATCATTGGCAAAGCCTCGTTCGGTGCGAAGAAACTGCACGACAACTTCCTAACCTTCTTCCAGGCCATCAACAAGGCCAAGCCGTCCGGCGCGAAGGGGACCTACATCAAGGGCTGCACCATCAGCTCGACGATGGGCCCTGGCATCGATCTCGATGTCAACGCCGCGCGCGCCACGGTCGAGAAGATCGCCGTGTGATGTGCATTCCCGCTTACGGCCGCTTCGGCGGCCTGAAGCATAGTTCTGAGTCGTAGACGCGGGTCCGATGCGTTAATCGGCTCGATCCGAAAGGGTCGGCCGGCCTGCCGAGACTGGTGAAACCTCGAAGTATCACGAAGGGTTTCCGGTTTCGGGCCGGAAACCCTTTTTGATTACGGATTACGATACAGCCACCGAAGGAGGTGACTCTCAAAATGGCAGATATGAAACAGAAAGAAACCTACATCAACGAGCTGAAGGACAAGCTTTCGAAGGCCAAGGTCGTCATCGTGGCCGGATGTGAAGGCGTCACCGTCGAAGAGATGAACGCTGTCCGCAAGAGCATTCGCAATCTCGGTGACGAGATGAAGGTCGTCAAGAACAAGCTCGCTCGCCGCGCGCTGCACGATCCGCAGCACCAGGCGCTCGAACCCTTCCTGACCGGCGAAAACACCGTGACCTTCGGGTATCACGACGAAGCGGCGCCCGTGAAGGCACTGTTCGAATTCGCGGAAAAGGCCAAGAAGTTCCAGTTCAAGGCCGGACTGCTCGGCGACAAGGTCCTCACCGTGAAGGAACTCGAGGCCCTCTCGAAGCTTCCGAACAAGCAGCAGATGCTCAGCATGCTGCTCTCCACCATGGTTGGACCGATCCGGAACATGCTCTCCGTCTCTCAGGGCACGATCCGCAAGTTCGCGTATGCCCTGCAGGCCCTCAAAGAGCAGAAGGAAAAGGCCGCGGCCTGAACCTGATCTATACCGTTCAATATTATTCAATTTCATCGAACAACAAGCATAAGAAGAAGGAGTTAGAACAATGAATAAGGACCAGATCCTGGAAGCTATCGGCAGCATGTCGGTTCTCGAGCTCTCCGAGCTCGTCAAGGCCATGGAAGACAAGTTCGGCGTCACCGCCGCCGCTCCGGTTGCCGTCGCCGCCGTCGGCGCCGCCGCCCCGGCTGCCGCCGCTGCCGAGAAGACCGAGTTCGACGTCGTTCTCGAGAACTCCGGCGCGAACAAGATCAACGTCATCAAGGTCGTCCGCGAATTGACCGGCCTGGGCCTCAAGGAAGCCAAGGACCTCGTCGACGGCGCCCCGAAGACCGTGAAGGAAGGCGCGCCGAAGGCCGACGCCGAGAGCATGAAGAAGAAGCTCGAAGAAGCCGGCGCCAAGATCACCCTCAAGTAAGAACCCAAAGATAGAACCGTGCGGCCTTTTGGCCGCACGGTTTTTCTTTGGGTGAAATTCGAAGAGTGAAGTTTGAAAGAGGGCTAGGAAGATGAGTTCATTGCGCCTTTTCGA
>MWAR01000075.1 GCA_002068715.1 bacterium ADurb.Bin374 | reverse complement strand
GCGATGATGATGTCGCGCTCGTTGCCGGCGTTCGAGAAGGCGGCAAGCGTGATGACCGGAGGCGTCACGTCGGCCCCGCGGAAGGTGAACGAGGCGAGGTCGCCCGTGCTCCGGTTCTGGAACCGGTCTTCGACGCCATTGACCGTGAGCGTGTAAGAAGTGCCTTCGGCGAGCGCTTCGGAGGCAGACGCCGTTACCGACAGACCGTCGGCCAGGAGCTGCAGGTTCGAGAGGACGAGCGTGCCGCTCGATGACTTCAACTCGTAGTTCGAGGCGGTCTCGGCCGTCGATTCCGTGACCTGCTCGTCGAAGATGGCCTTGAACCAGTTCGGACCAGCCAGACCGGTGAGCTTGATGTCGGAGAGGATGGGGCCCCGCGCATCGACGGCGGTGACCGTCGCGACGTTGCCCGGAGCCGCGATGGGGACAAGCTCGTCACTGGTGATCGATCCCACGTTGATGGTGATCGGAACATCCGCGCCGTGCGGCATGCCGGAATCGAACGTGAGACGCAGGAGGGTCGTGGTCCGGACCGAGAAGGTCGCGACCGAGAGACCATTCGGGATCGTGAAGTCGGCGTTCTGTATGCCGGCCAGATCGAACGGCAGGCTGAACAACAGATCGACGGTGCCGCTCGTGATTTCGGTCGCGCTGATCACACGGAATCCGGCTGTCGAGACGTAGACCGTGACCGACTGTGTCGACCGATTGCCGGCATAATCTGTAGCAATAAAAATATAATTGTCGTCGGTGACAAGCATGCCCGAGCTGTTCGTGCCGTCCCATTTCGCCTCGAAAATGGTTCCCGAAGCGATCAGGGGTAGCCGCCTGACCAGCCGGCTCCAGCGATCCAACACGTCGATCTGCCAGATGCCCGTCTCGGTCAGGGTTTCCGTCGGGGCCGAAACCTCGATCGTCAAACTCGCGGCTGCTGGCGCAAAACGGGTGATGGCGTTTCCGTTCAGCTTCAACGCGTATGTTGCCACGACAGGTGCGGTCGAGTCGACAACGACACGGCACGACCAGGTGGCGAGGCCGGCCGTCGGCGTTCCGACGTTGCCGGCGGCGTCGACGATGTCGACGAGATAGACACCGTCGGTCGCCTTCTGCATCGTGTCGCGACTCTCATACAGATTCCAAGAGCCGCTCCACATCGTTGTCCCGGAGGTGGCGACCATGGAATAGGTATCGGTTGATAGATCCGTCCAGACCCGAAGTCTCGGGGCCTGTGTCTCGCCAGCCTGGAACCTGAACGTCAGCGGGGCGTTCGTATACGTGGTCCCCGTGGCGGTTCTGCCGCCGTAGACCGATGGAGCGCTCAGGATGACTGGGGCCGTCGCATCCATCGTCCAGGTGATCGTTTCCAGCGACGGATTTCCGAACCGGTCGACCAGCCGCAGGGCGTAGGGATTGCCGTTCACCGGCACCGGGCCGGTCGCGACATCCCAGGTGAAGGTGCCGACCGTATTCGCGCCGTCCCAGGCAAGCGTGACGGACGCAACGGTGATGTCGTTCTGGATGAAGTGCAGGAACGTTTCGCTTCCGGAAGCCGTGGAAAGCGTGACGGTCAGCGTTGCCGCATTCGGTGCGACGAGGTGGCTGAACGGCTGTCCGATGAAGGTTTCGGTTCCCGTCGTGAACTGCTGTGACCTCGTGACATATGAGAGGACTGTCGGACCACGCGCCTGGATCTCGAGCTGGAATATGCCATTCGACGTGACCGAGGTGTTTCCCGCATAATCACGGGCGCCGCTGATATTGTATGAATACAGGCCCTGCGGGAAGGTCGCGACGATGGCCGCCGAGTTGACGAAACGACAGGTGGTCGAGCTGATCCAGCAGTCGGAGCTTGTCGGAGACGCCACGAGGGAGGTCGAGAAGCCGCCGTTGGAGAGTGAGATGATCGGAATCGTCGCCGAGCTCATCGGCTCGGAGAACGTCACGTCGAAGATACCGGCACCCGCGGCGAGGGTGTGAATCGGCGAGCCGGTCGTGACGGTCGAGGGGGTGACGCCGATCACGACGGGTTGTGAGGCATCGACCTGGACGAACTTCAGATACTCCGGACCCGAGGCGAAGTTTCCCGCCAGATCGGCGGCCGTGAACGCGTAGAGCCCTTCGGCAAGTCCGCTTCCCGTCGCGACGGTGTGCGTGGTCGATGTCGGCGCGCTTTGCGTCAGGGGAACGATCCAGGTTGCGGGGGTGTCCGCATCCACGATGATCAGCCGCTGGGGATCCGTCGCGTTCGTGGAAAGAGTGATCGTGGTGTTCCCCGAGGCGGCGGGCGAGTAATACTTGATGCCGCCGCTCGCGATGCCGGTGTCGCTGAAGACGAACCCGGTGATCGAGGCTGGCTTGCTGTCGTAGGTGAGCGAGGCGACGATGCCGGCCGCCGCGTTGAGCTCGCCCGTCAGGTTGTTCAGGCTGTCGACGATCCTGAACTTGTAGGTGCTCGGACCGACGGCTTCGGCGAGGCCTGGGGCAGAGGTCCACGAGGCGGTGTCGAGGGTCAGGGGAATATCCGTCGTCGCGGCCGCCGACAAAGAATATGTAGCGACCTGAATATTCAAATCGTCATACATCCGAAGCGTATGCGGCGTATTGAAGGGACCGACGGCATAGGCGATCGTCAGGCTGGCTGCGCCGTTGTTGGCCGGAGAACTGAAGGGGTGGTTCGCGAGCCAGGTTGAGCCAGTAAGGAGCGGCTGTTGGGTCCAGACGTTCAGGGTGGCCGAGGGAGCCTGCGAGTAGAGGCTGACCTGAAGCGTTCCGGAAGCCGGGACCGTGTTCTGGTTCCCGGCGTAATCACGCGCGCCGGAGACGGCGTAATCCCATGCGCCCTGGGGAGTGATGCCGGAGGTGATGGCGGTCGCGTTCGTGAACCGGCACGTCGTCGAGCTGATCCAGCAGTCGGCCGAGAGCGGCGTGGGAACGAGCGTGATGCGGGTGGTGCCGCCGACCGTCGTCGTGGCGACCGAAACTGCCGGAATATACAAGGGGTCGGGGTTCATGGGCTCGGAGAAGATGATCGTGAACGTTGCGCCGCCGGCGGCCACGGCCCCGATCGAGATCGGGGTCGCACTCGCGACGGTCGGGGCGGTCGAATCGGCGATGACGCTGACGGTCGATGCCGTGCCGCTGGCAACGTTGCCGGCAAGATCGAAGAACGAGAAGGTATACTGCCCGGCCACGAGAGAGGCGCCGGTCGTGACGGAGTGGCTCTTCGCCGAAGGCAAATTGGCCGTCATCAGCACGCTCGACGTGGCGGGCGTCGTCTCGTTGAAGATGACGAGCTGCTGCGTGTCGGTCGCGTCCATGGAGGTCATCGTCAGGGTGAAATCGCCCTGGGCCGGCGAGTAATACTGGTATCCGCCCGAGGCGATGCCCGTGATGCCGGAAAACGCGACCGCGGTCGCCGTCGCTGCAAGCGAGTCATACAGGAAAACGGTCGGATTGACGTCCGACATGTTGCCGAGCCCGTCCACGAGCCTGAACCGGTAGCTGGCGGACGCGACCGGATCGACGGGGGACGAACCGACGCCCCAGTCGGAAACGTCGACTGTGACGGAGGCATACTGCTGTCCGGTCGGGACGGCATAGCTGGCGACCTGGATGCCGGTGGTGTTGAAGATGATCAGCGAGTGCTGGGGATTGGGCGGAGCGGCGCTGCTGTATGCGATACTGACCGTCGCGATGCCGGGATCGGCGGTGTCGCTGAGGGGATAATCCTTCAGAATGGCGGTCGTGGAAATTCTATTGTGTTGAGTATATACGGCGATACCGGCTGCCGGGCCCTGTCCCTGGATGTCGAGGACGGCTCCGGGGATGAAGTTCGTCACGTTCCCGGCCAGGTCGCGGCCACTGGAGATCGTGTAGGCATAATTGCCGGGGCGATACGCGCTGTCGATGTTCGCGATGTTGGTGAACCGGGCGGTCGTGCTCGAAATCCATCCCGTGAAGGTGAGATACACGGTGTTGCTCGAGCAGACCGGCGCCGTCGTGATCGGCGTCGTCGTGGCCAGACGAGCGGTTGGAAAATACAACGGATCACCGTTCATGGGCTCACTGAAGACCACGTCGAAGATCCCCGTGCCGGCCGGCGTGGTGCCGATCTGCGAACTGCTCGGCGTGATCGTCGTGATGGTGGGTGCGGTCCGGTCGATGCGCAGGGCGATCGAATCGAGACCGGTCTGGGCATTGCCCGCCATGTCGCTGAGACCGAGGAGATAATCGCCTTCGGGGAAGGAACTTGCGATCTGATTGGCATAGTTTCCGGGCGTTCCCTGATTCAGCGACAGCGTCGAGGTTGCGCCGCTCGACGGCATCACCGTGAGAACCTGCGTATCCGTAGCATTGGTCGCATGGGCCGAAACGGTGAGCTGGGTCGAAGTCGCGGCATAATGGACATTCCCGACGTAGCTGCCGACGCCGGTGAGGCTGAACGAGTCGAGGTTCGCGCCGAGGAAGTCGTAGACGAAGGTGGCGACGTCGCTCGTGTTCCCCTGCGTGTCGTAAATCTGTGCCAGATACGAGGCCGGGCCTGTTGCCCCCGGGGCTCCGAAGATGGCGGCATCGATAGTCGCCGTGCCGTTCATGCGGCCCGCATCGAGTGCGATCGCCGTCGTCCAGGAGGCGCTTCCCGATACGAACCGCAGCGTGTGCGCGGAATTCATCGCGGTGGCGGCATACGAGATACTGACGGTGGCGACGCCGTTTACCGGGCTGTACGGCAGGTTCTGCGGTTGACTGATCACCGCTGTCGGTGAGAACAGGCTTCTCACCTCTGTCAGTTTGATCGAGCTGATGGACGGAGCCTGCGTGCGGACTTCGGCCGCCTGGGTCGTGGCGGTGAAGGCGTTCGCGGCGAGGTCGTTGGCCGCCAG
>MWAR01000074.1 GCA_002068715.1 bacterium ADurb.Bin374 | reverse complement strand
TTCCTGGATGCGAGCCGAATCAGGGAGCATGTAGCCCATCAGGTCGACGGTGGGGCCGGTCCCCCAGATGGCGCCCGCAAAGCCGTGCTTCACGAGTTTCGGCAACAGGCCCGTGTGATCGATATGCGCGTGAGTCACCAGCACGAAATCGATATCCCCGGGCGCGAAGGGAAAGTTCACGTAGTTACGCTCACGCAGGGTCTTGCTGCCCTGAAACATGCCGCAGTCGACGAGAAACCGGACATCCCCCGTTTCGACCTCGTAGCAGGAACCGGTCACGCAGCCGGCGGCACCGTGGAATGTGATCTTCATACGTCCTCTCCTTCGCCATCACGGGATCATGTCAATCGACCTGCGACGGCCATTATACATGAATGCATGAAAAAAGCGCCCGTCACGGGCGCATGTTTTCAGCAGGTTATGATCTGATGACCGTCTTGACGGGGATCTTCTTCTTTTTCGCGTATTCGAGAAGCTTGTCGCGGCGCATCGTGTGATACACGCGGAACGGTTGCTGATGTCCATCGAGCATATACGACATTTCGACGATCGTGTGATACAGATTGTAAACGACCGTCACGCCCGTGATATCGCCTTCCTCCGCGGCATCGAAACTCTTGGGAACATGCCCGACGAGGCCGTAGCGGCCTTTCCCGATCACGTACACATAGCTCTGAAGTGTCGGCCCGAGCGTTTTGAACTCTTCCGGGCTCAGCGGGATATACGTGAAGACCGTCCCGAGATCGCCGTCGTCGAGTTGAACGGCCCATGGACGCGCGAACTCTTTCAGGGAAAGGGCTTCGCGGATCTGTTCGAATACTTCGTTTGTAAGGGGTTTTGCTCCCATGGCGTGCATTGTAGGGCAAGGCGGGAGCGCATGCAAGAAAAAAAGTATGCTGAATACGACGCGGAGTTCTGTTAGAGTGGTAGCACCCGTTTCGGCGGGCCCATTCCCCAACCGGAGAAACATCGTGAACCAGCCGTCAGCCGCCATAGATCCGAATGTCCAACATCCCGAGGTGATCGAATACGACACCTCGTTCAGGCTCACGCCGCGCGCCGTCATCACCGGCATGTTCCTTGGCGGCATCATGAGCCTTTCGAATCTGTACGTCGCGCTCAAGACCGGCTGGAGCATCGGCGTCTCGATCACGGCTGGTATTCTCGGCTTCGCGCTCTTCGCGTTCATGCACCGCGTCGGCATCATCAAGACGGGGCTCGACCTGCAGGAAAACAACTACCTCAAATCCGTCGCCAGCGCGGCCGGGTATATGACCGGCGGCGGCACGGTCGCAGCGATTCCGGCGCTGATGATGCTCACCGGCGAACCCATGCCGGGCTGGACGATGTTCTTCTGGATCACCTCGATCGCGATGATGGGCGTCATCATGGCCATTCCGATGAAGCAGCAGATGATCAATGTCGAGAAGCTCCGCTTCCCGACTGGCATCGCGGCCGCCGAAACGCTCCAGGCGCTTCACAGCAAGGGAGGCGAGGGTTCCGACAAGGCGAGGCTGCTGGGTATTGGCGGTATCGCCGGCGCGGTCGTCGCCTTCCTGCGCGACTTCAAAACCTCGTTCATGCCCTGGAACCTGCCCGAGAAGATCAAGATTCCGTATTTCACCCTTGCCGGCCAGCCGCTCGAGAAGTTCACGCTTTCCTTCGAAGGCAGCCTGATCATGATCGGCGCCGGCGCGATCATGGGCTTCCGGGCCGCCTGGAGCATGCTGCTGGGCGCGCTCATCAACTTCGGCATCCTGGCTCCGCTTCTCTATACGAACGGCATCATCGACGCGAAACTCGGGTACAAGAACATCGTCGCCTGGAGCGTCTGGTTCGGCTCGGCGATGATCCTCACGAGCGGCCTGCTGGCGTTCGCCTTCCAGTGGAAGTCGGTCCTGCGCGCCATCAAAAGCGTCGGTTCGGCCTTCACGGGGAAGAAGGTCGACGCAGCTTTCGAGAAGGAAGTCCCGATGCTCTGGTTCTTCATCGGCATGCTTATCTTCACCCCGATCATCGTGTATCTCGAGCACCTCTTCTTCGGCATCAAATACTGGATGGGCCTTCTTTCCGTCATCCTCGGCTTCTTCATCGCCATCGTCGCCTGCCGCGCCACCGGCGAGACAGATACGACCCCGACCGGCGCGCTCGGCAAGATCACTCAGATCACGTTCGGCATCCTCGACCCGGGCAACGTCACGACGAACCTCATGACAGCGAACGTCACGGGTGGCGTCGGACTCCATTCGGCGGACCTTCTCACCGATCTCAAGACCGGCTACATCCTGAAGGCCGACCCGAAACAGCAGTTCTGGGCGCAGTTTTTCGGCGTCATCGCGGGCTCGGTGTTCGTCGTGCCGGCATACAACCTCCTGATCCCGACCCCCGACGTCCTCGGTTCCGACCAGTGGCCCGCCCCGGGCGCCCAGACATGGAAAGGCGTTGCGGCCATGCTCGCGCAGGGCTTCTCGACCCTTCACTGGTCGGCCCAGCTCTCGCTGCTCATCGGCGGCATCCTCGGCATCCTGATCGTGCTCGCCGAGCGCAGGTGGCCCGAATACCGCAAATACATCCCGTCGGCGACCGGCCTCGGCCTCGCCTTCACGACCCCGGCCTTCAACACGATCTCGATGTTCATCGGTGCCTGCATCACCCTGTTCCTCGAGAAGAAAGACAAGGACATCGCGGAACGCACCGTCGTGCCAGTCAGCTCGGGCTTCATCGCCGGCGAAAGTCTGATCGGCGTCGTCATCGCGGCGCTCGCCGTCATCGGAATAGTAAAATAGTTTTATTTATTATAAACCCCCGAACGGTTCGTTCGGGGGTTTTGATTTGTGCGCCCGGCAGGGCGCACTTCCTAGGAGGTGCAAGTCCTCTGTGAGCCCGACAAGGGGAATCACGAGCCGAACGGCAAGGGTGTCCGTCGCGAGGCGGAATCTGAAGGAAGCCGCAGGCAAAACGCTGGCCCGACGAACGGGAAGCGGATACGAGGCGTCCATGCGGGATGAGAAGGCAAAGCTCTTCAAAGTCCGATACTTGTACGGAACGCATGGCCGTAGATCCGACGGGCATAAGCGGGAAAGGAAGCGCGCATTACCCGGGGAGGTCTGCCGACCTGCCTCAGTGCTAACTGTGTCGAGAGATGCGGCGATGGGACGGCAGAAGTCAGCCGAGGGCATACGAGGCCGATCGACCCGGCCAAAGGCCCGAACATGACGGACGGGGCAGGAGCCCGGATTTCGATGATGGTCAAAGACTCAGACCGGAAGGCTGAAATGCCTGCCGACTCTTCGGAGAGTAGCGGACGGAATCCGCGAGGGTACGATGCTGGCGGGTCCGCCATCACGGCAACGAGGGAGCCCTGCTGCCCGGAATCGACTCGATTGATGGAAGCGGTGGTCGAACGCGAGAACATGATGGCTGCCTATACAGCCGTAATGCGAAACAAGGGAGCCTCCGGCGTCGATGGAATGACGGTCGAGGCCCTCATGCCGTATCTTCGGGTGCACTGGGCGCACATCAAAGACGCCCTGCTGAATGATGCGTATCAACCACTGGCGGTCCGGTGCGTCGAGATTCCCAAGCCGAACGGCAAGGGAACGCGAATGCTCGGCATCCCTACCGTGGTCGATCGGCTCATCCAGCAGGCGATTCATCAGGTGCTGTGTCCGATCTTCGACGGAACATTCTCGGATTCCAGTTTCGGTTTTCGCCAGGGCAGATCCGCGCACCAAGCCGTTCTGCAAGCCCGATCGTATGTGGCCGAGGGGCGGCGTTGGGTCGTCGATCTCGATCTGGAGAAGTTCTTCGATCGTGTGAACCACGACGTGCTGATGGCGCGGGTGGCGCGCAAGATCAAGGACAAACGGGTCCTGCGGCTCATTCGCCGCTACCTGCAAGCCGGAATGATGATCGGGGGTTTGGAAACGCAGAGAGTCGAGGGAACGCCGCAGGGCGGGCCTCTCTCGCCGCTGCTTTCCAACATTCTGCTCGATGATCTGGACAAGGAACTGGAACGCCGTGGCCATGCGTTCTGCCGTTACGCTGACGATAGTAATATCTATATAAAGTCGAAGGCGGCCGGCGAACGCGTCATGGCATCGGTAACCCGGTTTCTGGAAACGAAACTCAAGCTGCGAGTGAATCGGGAAAAGAGTGCCGTGGCCCGCCCCTGGGAACGCAAGTTCCTCGGCTATACCATGACATTCCACAAACACCCCCGCCTGAAAGCGGCCCTCCAGAATGTGGAGCGATTCCGTAAGAAAGTGCGGGAACTGGTCAGGAAAGGCCGAGGATGCAATCTCGGTTTCTGGATCAAACAGAAGCTGACCCCGATCATTCGAGGCTGGGGAAATTACTTTCGACTCGCCGAGGTGCGGCAACCGTTTGAGGAACTCGATTGCTGGTTGCGCCGCAAGGCGCGAGTCATCATCTGGCGACAACTCAAGAAGCCCAAAGCGCGAATGAAAGCACTGATGAAACGAGGTTTGGATGAAACTCGGGCCTGGAAATCGGCATCCAACGGGCGAGGCCCGTGGTGGAACGCCGGGGCAAGCCACATGAACGAGGCTTTTCCAAAACGGTTCTTTGATGATCTTGGTCTCGTGTCACTGCTCGATTTGATCGGGAGATTCCAATGTCAGTCATGAACCGCCGGATACGGAACCGTACGTCCGGTGGTGTGAGAGGACGGCGGGGGTAACCCCGCCTCCTACTCGATTCGGCTGGTTACTCTTCGGGGTTGGACATTTCAGGCCCCCACTCCCGGCCGGAAAACCATATGCGCCAGAAATCGGCCTGACGGCCTTCCTGGTGCAACTGGTGCGCCCCAGGTGCGTTTCAGGGTTCCACGGGAAACCCGCTTTTGGCCGAAATCTCCCACC
>MWAR01000073.1 GCA_002068715.1 bacterium ADurb.Bin374 | reverse complement strand
CCGAGACGAGATTCTGTTCTCCGGTGAAGTTGATGCGGCCGATGAGGCCCTTCTTGCCGGAGGTCGCGAGCAGCTGGCCCTTCGTTTCCCCTTCGTCGCTGAAAACGACCGTGGAACCGGTGAAGTTCAACCCGTTGCCGAGCTGGTCCTTCGTGATCGCAGCCTGCATGCGTTCGGCCAACTGATCCAGTGTGAGGTCCTTGCTGATGACGAACGAATTCAGGTGGTTATCGCCCTGAACGTAGAGCGTCTGAGGGGTGTCGAGAATAAAATAGCCATCTTTATCGCTGAAATTGGTGATCGACTGGAGGGTCGTCGACCCGGAAGCGATCTGGCCGTCGGTCCGCATGAATATGTTCGACCGCTGCTGCTGCGCCGTGCCCGACTTGGTGACCTGGCCCTGGCCGGGAACGTTCGTCGTCTGGGGATACACGACCACGGAAAAGTCCGAGAAGGTGAGGACCTGATCGGTCACGACGGCGTCGAGGTTGTCGGGATCGCTCGTGGAAATGACGGCGGTGCCCGTTCCGTCGAGCAGTTTTCTCGTATTGAACTCGGTATTATACGAGATGCGATTGATGTCTTTCTTCAGCTCCTGGACTTCCTTCTGGATCTCCAGGCGGTCGGTGCTGGTGAGGGTGTCGTTGCTGGACTGGAGAGCCAGTTCGCGCATGCGCTGGAGCATGGCCTGGATCTCGTTCAACGCGCCCTCAGCCGTCTGGATGAGACTGACGCCGTCCTGAACGTTCATGATGGCCCGCGAAATGCCCCGCACCTGGGTGCGTAGCTTCTCCGAGATGGTCAATCCCGCGGCGTCGTCTGCGGCACGGTTGATGCGCAGCCCCGACGAGAGCCGCTCTATCGACTTCGAGAGCCCGCTGTCGTTGACTGCAAGATTCCGGTGGGCGGACAGAGCGGTAACATTGGTATTGATTCTCAGGGCCATATGGTTGCCTCCATACTGTCAGGGGCGACTCCTTTATATTTTGGCTGAAATAGCCTTTGCCCCTGCTCTATTATCTTCATCGGATTCCGCCGATCTCTTTCATGAGGTCGGAATCAGACGAATTTTCCCATCATTCGCTCTCGATCTTTAATTTTCTCCACTTTTCATGCGAAAATACATCATTTCGATTTCTTTCCGAAATTTTTCATGATGTCGAGAGGGAGGTTCTTTAGCGCGTCGAGCGACTTGATCTTGGCCGCCTCGCGGTTCTCGCGCTGAATTTCCTCGTAGACTTCCCAGCGATGGACCTTCACGGTTTTCGGCGCGTTGATGCCGATCTTGACCTGGTCCTTTCCGATGTCGACCAGGACTATTTCTATATCATCACCTATAATTATTTTCTCGTTGATCTTCCGCGTCAATACGAGCATCAGCCCTCTCCCCCCTTTTTTTCGGAGGAATCGAGAGAGTTGGTGACCTTGCGGATCTCCTCGGCGCGGTGCTTCATCTCGTCGAGAATGCGCGTCCGAACCGAATGACGACTGTTGGTGGAAATGACCTGCCGGCCCTTGCGCGTCTTCGCGTTGATGACGATCGGCCCCTGCAGGTTCGCGGTCATGTCGGAGGGATTCTCCGGAATCGTGACGATCGCATAGAGAACGGCATCCTCGGCGACTTTTAGACCTAAAAAGTCGGCGTCGCTGTCCGAAATGCTGAGATCGTACTCGAACATGAAGTTCAGGGGTTCGATGATGACGAAGGCCAGATCGCCGTTATCGACACACTGGAGCCATCTGAAGGGGCTTCCGTCCTGAGGATTGAGAATGACAAACCGGTGTGCGTCCTCAAAGCCGAGCAGGCCCTCGGCAAACTCGATGATTTCTTCCGGAATGACCTCAATCTCGCCAAATCGTGCGGTGGCAATCTTCATCGCGACTGATCCGTGCCCCCCTTAACTCAGAAAATCCATGAGCGTGGTCTGGAGAAGCTTGGCCCCGGTCTGCAGGGCGGCCTGGAAGGCAGTTTCGTACTGGGTCATCCGGGTGATGGCTTCCGTCATATCTATATCTTCGACCTCCGAGAGCATTTTGCTTAGATTCAAGTTGATCGTTTCGGCTTTTTCCTTCGCGTAATCGAGCCGGTTGATGCGACTGCCGACCTCGGCATGCACCTTGAGCACCCGCTCGATATCCTCCTGAATGACCTTGATGCTCTCTTCGGAAATCGCCTTCGAATCGTTCCGGTACAGGTTGTCGCGAAGATCCACGAGGGTCTCGAAGATGCTCCGGGAGCCTCCCAGCCCAAGTGACGAGGCCGTGGCCGTCTCGCCGAGATCGCGCACCTTGATATAGGCCTGGCCCTTGGTGTTGGTGATGTTCAAGCGTTTCCCGTCGGAATCGACCCACGCGGCCATATTGAAATTCGAATCCGTCGTCGAAAGTTTCTCCATCAACTCGCCGACGGTCTTCACGCCGGTCAGATCGATCGTTCCCGAATAATCGCCGCTCTGCACGTAGACCTTGCCGAGAGGCACGCCGCCTTCGTTGACGCGCAGCAGGTCGATCTTCGTCGATGCGGTCACCGCCGGATCGATGTCGGCGCCTCGAATCTGCGTTTCGATCGTCTTTCCGAAAATCCCCAGGTCGGCTGCCGCGGAAGAGCCGATGTCGATGACTTCGAGCCAGCCCGAGCCGCCGGTCTTATCGACGATGTCGATGCCGTTCCGATTGGCGTTGATGCGGGCCTCGACGCCGATACCATTCGTGCGATCGTTGATCTTGTCGAGCACGTCCTTGATCGTTTTCGCCCCGCGCAGGTCGATCGCCCGGAAGTTGCCCGCCTTGTCGGTGATGCGGATGACGCCGAGATTCGCCCCCTTGTTCAGTGTCCGGCCAGAGTTGAGCGCGGAAAGCTCGGTCGTCTCGTCGACCGCCGGGTTGAGATCGACGGAGCCGAGCAGGGTCGGAAGGGCTTTCGAAGTGATCGGCGTGCCCGTCAGGGTGCTCGTGGTGTGGTTCATGGCACCCGCGAGGAAGCCCAGGTCGCGCGCCGTGTTCGT
>MWAR01000072.1 GCA_002068715.1 bacterium ADurb.Bin374 | reverse complement strand
GAACTCGCGATGGCACTTGGCATGCTACTCCTGCTTCTCGCCCTTGCGAACACTCTTGCCGTCCAGTACATGCAGGCCCGGATCGCCCGGCGGGGCAGGGGAGCCGCTCCTGGAGAAAATCTCCGGCTGCCCGCTTTCCCGGCTTTACCAGAGGATGTTTCCTGCCAGGCCGGAACGGAACGAAAACAGGTGTATCCAGAGCTCCCTCCCGTCGAAATCCGCGATCTGACGGTCTGCTACGGGGATCGCGCATTGTTCGGAGGCCTCTCGGCAACGATCGAAATGACCGGCGGAACAGCCCTGATGGGTGCCTCCGGCTCTGGAAAAACAACCCTCCTCCGCATCATGGCCGGGCTTGCGGCGCCGGACGAGGGTTCCATCGATCTGCACCGGAAATCCCCGATCCTCACGTTCCAGCGGCCCTATCTGTTCGAGGGAACGGTTCGGACGAACATGGAGTTCGGGATGCGCATCCGGGGAGTGTCTCCTGATGAAATCCGCGCGCGAGCGGAACGTCTTGGAGAGTCTCTCGGCCTTCGGCACCTTTTCGGTCAGCCGGTGCGGAACCTGTCGGGAGGAGAAGCCGCCCGGGTTTCGCTCGGACGGGCATTGGCCGTCCAGCCGGATCTGCTGCTGATCGACGAAGCCCTCTCGCATCTCGATCGAGCGACGCTTCAGCCCATCATTCGTCTGCTCAGGTCCTACATCGGGAAAGGGGGCGCTCTCCTGCTCGTGACGCATGAAGAGTGGCTTGCGGATGAAATATGTTCGAGAAAGATCCATCTTCACGAGGGAAAACTGGAACATCGCTTTTGACCCGGGCGCTCGTTCCGGCGTTCAAAACGTGGTGAACGATTTTTTTGCTTCGTCGCTTCCGGCCCCCTGGGAAAATCGGGTACAATGCAGGTGATGAAAATTCGCTCCGCTTGTCAGGAGGTCGTTCATATGATGTGGCGAAAAACGCTGATGGTGACCGCGTTGATCGTGTTTGGCTTCACTCCCGCCTGGGCCCAGAACCCATTCACCGGGAAGGTCGATTCAACTGCGATATCCAACGGGATTCAGATTCCGACCTTCGAACAGACGAACGCGGTCGGGCCAGAGCCAACCCCTCCAGGCGATCCGCTTGCATCGGCCACTCCCGATGCGCGCAAGGCGCACGATACGATCGAACAGATCCTGGCCCAGCTCGAGACATATCTCAAAAGCGGTGATTACAAGCGTTCCTCCGAAGCTGTCGCGTATCTGGACAAGCTTTCCAGGGATACGAAGAGCGGGAAAACCGTCAAACCCGGCCTCCTGAGCCAGATGAAGAAGGGCGGGGTCGTTGCCAGCCGCATTGACGAAATCCGGGGCCGGATTGCCTCGCTGAAAAATCAGTTGTACTCCGAATGCTCCGCCAAGATGGTCGCTGCCGGCCGCCAGTTCGATGGATACAGCTCCAAAAGCGGACCCGGCGGTGGAAATGTCGCCTGCGCATGGCTGATGACGAAGGTTCTTCGCGCGGCCGGCATGGTCCCCCCAGGATGGGAGGAACTGGGCGCATTGAATCTCACGAGGCGCCTGATGAAAGAATTCGGATGGGCCAAAGTTCCTTCGACCGGCAACCCCGATTCTGGAAAAATCCAGACAGCCCTGATGAAACCGGGCGACGTCATTTTCTGGAGCCCGAGCGACCATGTAGGCGTCTATCTCGGAAACGGCATGTGCATGTCCAACAGTTCCAGCGCGCATCACGGCGCGATCCACCCGGTAGCCGGCTATTACGATGGCTGGATTCCCCGCTACGTGGTGCGTCCTCCCGGCGCCTGACCTTTGTTGAGCCCTGGCGATACTGCCGCCGACCCGGAGCCCGGGTCGGCGGTTCGCTTTCAGCCGGATGCCGGGTCAGGACCCCGCGGCTTCGAGCCAGTTGCGCACGGATTCGAGAGACCGGACCGTCGGATAGCCCCATTCCGAGCGCTTTCCCAGCGGATCGATGATGAGGGCGGACAGGCCGGCACGGGAAGCCCCGCGCCCGTCGATATTTGTAAAGTCTCCGATATATAACGAGTCCCGGGCTTCCAGACGGACGGCGTCGAGAGCCATTCGGAATATCCGCGCATCGGGTTTCTCGATTCCGACCTCATGCGAATCAAGGACGACCCTGAACCTGTCGAGCAATCCCTCGGCTCGAAGCTGCGCCTTCACCCTGCCGTCGCTGTTCGAGATAATGCCCGCGACAACCCCGGTTGATTCGAGCCAGTCGAGCAGCTCTCGAACCCCCGGGACGAACCATGACCACAGGTTTCTTTTCCGGTGATCGGCCCGCAATTCCTCGAATGCATGGAGTCTTTCAGCGGACGAGGAGAGCCTCTCCGGGTCGCAATGATCGGCGACGACTCCGAAATAATCGCCCCACCAGTCTTCGGGTTTCTCCGATGGCACCGTGAGCCGCCTGTCGAGCTCGATCGTGGCGGCATGAACAGCCTCGAGACAGCGGGAAGGGGGAAAATCCCGTTTCAGATGCCGCGAGAACGCAGCGGAGATACGCTCGGGATCGGGGAACACCAGCGTTCCCCCCATGTCGAAGAAGATGCCTCTGAAAATGTGTCGCATCGCGCTCCAGCGTCCTCCTGATTCAGGGATGAGTGTATCGGGGAATCGAAATTAGTTCGACTGCCGCCGGGGACATGATATGCTCCTTCTTATGGTAAAGAGAAGTTCCGTCGGGATGCATTTCGGCCAATGGATGCCCCCGGGCAGGCGCCTCTATGGAAAGCGTATCTTGCTTGCGAGACTTTCTGCCCGACAGGCTCCCGCGCTCGGGCGGCTGCTCGAAGCCAACCGGCGATGGCTGGATCCCTGGATGCCGACCCTGCCGGAAGGATTCTCCGAAGCCGACGTGCGCCGCAGCATCTTCCTTGAAAACCAGGAAGCGAAGCGCGGCACGAGGCTCGATCTCGGAATCTTCCTGCGGGAACCGGCGATCGATGACCCGAGCCCCGGCGATGCCGGAAAGCATCCGCGAAGAGATTCCTGCGGCCCTCTCGTCGGGCGTATCGCGCTACATACGGTCCAGTGGGGAATCATCCGGTCGGCAGGCGTCGGATACTGGATCGACGAACGCCACGCCGGAAAAGGGATGATGACGGAAGCCCTCGCTACGCTCATCTCGTTTGCCTTCGAGGAGGTGCGTCTGCACAGAATCTGGGCAGGCATCCAGCCGAAGAACCTTCGTTCGAAGCACCTCGTGGAACGTCTCGGGTTCACCCGTGAGGGCCTGCACCGCCGGGAGCTCTTCATCGCCGGCTCCTGGCAGGACCAGATCCAGTATGCGATGCTTGAAGAGGAATACGACAGCCTCGCCGAAACCTGGCTCGCCCGAAACTGGCTTGGAACCTGACGTTCCGGCGCAAGTCATCTCAGAAGGCTGGAAATGCCGGAATAGCAGAACCCATGGAAACGATTCAGCCGCAGAGCGCGCATTCACGGGGTGGGGCGGGCTTCCGCGTGAGGTGTTTTCAGCTGTAAATCGCCTTGTACAATTCCTCGGCCTTGTCGACGCTGATTTTCTTCAACCGGTCATAAAGCGCCATGGCTTTCGCCTTTTCGCCGGCTTTGATGTAGACGAGACCAAGCGTGTACATGAACTCGCGGTCCCCCTGTTTCAGCTCGACGGCATACTCCAGGTGCTTGATTGCCGAGGGGTAGTTCTTCAGTTTGTAATAGGCGACGCCAACTTTCGAATTGATGCGGGCATCGTTAGGCTGCTTGTCGAGAGCTCGCAGGTAGCAGGCAAGTGCCACGACGAAATTGCCCGATGTCAGCGCGGTGTTTCCCTGTTCAACGTCATTCTGGCATTCCTGGTCGGTCATTGAAGCTCCTCCGGATCATTGCAGGTGGGTGGGATAGAGATAGACGGTTTTCTGCTCGATGTCGACTCCCCAGTCGATTCCGGCTTTTTGGGAAACGACGTCGAGCAGCTCGTCGAGGGTGATATCGCTCTCCTTGAGAGTGACCTTGAACGGCTTGAGAGCATCAAGTCCCTTGATGGTGAACGCGTCCTCTGATTCCTTGGCATACACGCCGATAGCGTGTTCCAAAAGGGTACGCCCATCGTAATTGTCGCACTCCCAGGTCTTCATGACCATGAAGATCGCGGAACTGGTGTCCTTCGGAAAGACCGGCAGTCCGGTTTTCGCTCCCGCCGGGGGCTGGTCGGCCGGAAACGGCGCCTGGCCGCTGACGACGATCTCGGCGCTTCCTTCGGGGGCCGAAATGACGAGCGGAGGCTGTTCCGGGGCGGTCGAGGGAGCCGAGGCCGCTGTTTCGCCCGCGGGCTTTGTTTCAGAGGGAAGCGCGATCAGTGATTCCGGGTCTGCAGGCTTTTTCGGCTGCTCCGGAGTCTTTTTGAGGGCTTGTTCGGATGGAAGCCCGATCAGTGTTTCAGAAGGCGGTTCGGAAATCGGAGTCGTCGCCGGGCCTGCCTTTGGCTCGGAGATGGCGGCCGGAATCTCGAGGAGCTGGTTGTCATCAGCGGATAAAACGGGGAATGACAGTGCCAGTACCCCAAGGGAGAGGACAAGAGGGACATTGGATGATATTCGCATATGATTCCCCCAGGACTGAATGTATGAATACCCTTATACCTTAAGAGTCTTGGAAACATCAATAGAAAACGTGTGTGTACACCCGCCGGATTCGACCGGAAAGAAATTTTGAAAAAGGTAGTTGACTCGGGAGGCCGAAGCTGGTAATATAAACCCTACCAACGAGGCCGCAAGCCCCGAAGGAACCGATCGAAAGACCGGAGCTCATTGAG
>MWAR01000071.1 GCA_002068715.1 bacterium ADurb.Bin374 | reverse complement strand
GACATCCCCATGGATCTGCGCCATCGTTCGAAAGTCGAGTACGGCATTCTCCGCGACGAACTGAAAAAAGCCGGGCTGGTGTGACGAGCTCGCGAGTTCGGTGTTCGGGGGACGTGATACCGGATTCCGACGTTCGTTCACCTTAAGATCAGCGATCCGATCCCCCAGCAAGCATCCCGCAGGCGGCCCGGATGTCGATTCCGCCGCTGGTACGGCGTGTCACGAGCCCGACCTGCTCGGCCCGCAGGGCATCGCGAAAGGCGTCCAGTTCGGCCTGAGATGGCGGCCTGAAGCGGCCGGTCGGGTCATTCACATCGATCAGTTCGAGTCGGAAGGGCAGACCGTGGGTCAGTTCGGCAAGCTGCTTCGCATCGCGGGGAGTGGTGTTGACACCGGAAATCATCGTCCAGGCAAGGGTTACCAGGTTTTTCGTCGTCTCGTGATAGGCCCGGATGGCCTGCATCAGTTCGCCCGTGTTCCACGTTTTCTCGACGGGCATCAGCTCCCTCCGGCGCTCCGGATCGGCGCAGGAAAGGGAAACGATGAGCTTGGGCGGGCTCTTCTCGGCGGCAAGGCGCCGGATTCCCGGGACGACGCCGGACGTGGAAACCGTGATCGCCTTACGCGACATCGCCATTCCGCAGGGTTCGACGAGAATGCCGATCGCACGCATGACCGCGTCATAGTTGAGCATGGGCTCGCCCATTCCCATGAATACAACCCTTCGGACGGGATGCGGAGAATCCATTCTGATGCGAACGACCTGGTCGATGATTTCCCAGGTCGACAGATTCCGTTTGAAGCCCATGCGGCCGGTGCAACAAAAGGCACACCCCATGGCACAACCGACCTGTGAGCTGACGCAGGCGGCATAGTGCGTCGCCCCGGATTCGCCCGAGAGGGGGATCCGGACGGCCTCGAACGGCTCCGGCCCCTCACCGCGAAACACATAGCGGGTGAAGCCATCGACGGATGAGACGACCTTCTCCAGGAGCGTCAGCCTCGGAATCTCCGCGATGCTCCTGACATGCGCCAGGAGACGCGGTGAAAGCCCGGCGCCCCCGGAAAGCCACCGATCCTCCCGGACAGCTGCTGCCTGGAGCTTCTGCGCCATGAACAGGGGGACCCCGGCCGGAGCGAGCCGCGGCAGAAGCTCATCGAGCGCATGGTTTTTCAGCAGAATCATGACCGAGCAGCGAGGGAGATCACATCATTGCCAGAACGCCGTATCGAGCGGAAGCAGATAGTGTCCGGTCTGCCCCCAGGTATACTGGGCAGGGGAATCAAAAAAGCTGAATCCCGTGTTCAGAAGCGCGGCCGCATAATTTTCGTCTTTCCAGCCGCCCACACGGAGGCTCCTGTGGTTCGACATCGGGGAATCAATAATGCCCGCCTGTCTTCTGAGGGCGATCTGAGCCGGCGTTGCCGTGACAGGAGCGCTGACATTGAGATTGGCCCCGGCCGTCGAAGTGGCGATTTCGGCGGACACGGTCGCCGCATAGGGAATATAGGCCTCACCGGGGATCGGAAGATACATCATCCCCGAGCGGTTTCCGTTGACAGCCTGCATTTTCAGACCCCCCGCAATCTCGATGCGACGCCGGGTGATACGGGCACTGTAATACAGCTTGCGCGTTCCGATACTCGTGTAGTGCACCCCATCGGGTATTTCGCGGACATAGAGCCAGGTGTCGGTGGTTTTCGTGAAAAGCGGATGGATCTCGTCCGGGTTGAACAGCACCGCATCATAGCCATAATCGGAGAGGAAACGGTTTGCGGCTGCAGAATAGCGGTTGTAATTCAACGCGTTGGGATCCGTGTTGATGAGACGGGTATCCGAGGCAAACGTCCGAAAGACAGCCATGTTGGCAGGAATCCGGGCATCAAAGACATCCCCAAGATCTATGTTCCCTGTTATAAATCTTTTGCTATACTGAGCGGTCGAAAAAACGTTGATTCCGCCATAATTCGGCAGGAGCATGGCAGCGTCCGCCCGCATGTTCTGTGCGACTTCTGAGGCAAAAAACTCTGCCACGATCGCATCGGTGTTCTGCCCATAAGTTGGGGAGATCGGCACATAGACCGTTTCCGAGGAGCCGATACACCCGATCGTGCAGGTCGTGATGAACGCCAGTCCCGCGAGAAGAACAAGCATCCGTATGCATGCGGAGGCCCATGTGCCTCGTGCAGATGTCGAACCAGCTGAAAAACGCGCCAAACAACTTTTTACCAACATACCGATCACCCTTTTTTCTCCCGATCGATGTCCCCGTGAAAGCGACACACTATATCACGGAAACGTTCTCCGTCGGCTTGCCGCTGTCCCGATCTGGGGACCATGGAGAGAAACCCCATCTTGAATCGGCCCTGGGTTGGGCAGCGCCTTGTGATGAGTTAGCCTTGTGATATTCTGCTTGAAAGCCTCACGATTTCAACCTTTCCCAAAAGGAGATTCTGAAATGCTGAAATGGCTTGGAAAACTCATCGCCATGGCGGGGCGTTCCCCCTCTTCGACTCCGAAGGAACCCCAAGTGGCCAGAAAAGACACCGGCTCATCGGGCATCAACCAGACGCTCCTGAATACACTCAGACCCCATCTCACCGCACTCTGCGG
>MWAR01000070.1 GCA_002068715.1 bacterium ADurb.Bin374 | reverse complement strand
AGCTGGCGAACGCGCTCGCCCGTCGAGCCCTCTTCGAGTTCTTCACGGCCGCGAACGAGCCGGTTGTCCGATACCGGCCGGTCACGGTCGTGCTCGAGCGGCACAATCTTGCGAGCTCCCGCCCGGACGTCTTCGGCATCTTTCCGGAGTACGCCCTCGACGTTCGGCCGCTCGCCCCTCACGAAGGCGACATCACGAGCGGCGTCCTGGTCGAATTCGGCATCCGGTACGTGTTCCTGAAGACGGTCATGGAGCTCGCTTATGAGGGGCTCTCCCTGTCAGGCTTGTACGCCGTCCGTCTTTTCGAGGAAGAGGGAGAGGCGCGGAGCCCGTACGAGCGCCTGTACCTCGGGAAAATCGAGGCGGTCGAGGACGGAACGGCCAGGCTGTCCGACTCCGACTTCGACGAGTTCGACGCGGACTTGTGCTACCTCGAAGGCAGCCGGGGGAACATCGAGCGCATTGCAAGGGAGCTCCTGGGAGCCGAGTACGGCGCGTTTTCCCAAAATCTGCTCGAGCAGACGTTCGCGGTCATGGGGGCGGAGGCGCAGGTGCAGCGCCTGGGCAAGCTCGGAGCGTGGCTCGAGGAGAAGTCGCCGCTCTCCTGCTGCGCGGGCCTGAGCATGCGAATTCAGAAAGAGCCGCACCAGTGCCGGCCTGGGGTCGACGCGGGCCATTCCCACGCGTTCAAGCCGCCCAACTGCCTTCTCCGCCCGGGCGGCTCCACTACGGTCCCGTGGCCGGTCGACAAACAGATCGACCGGCACGGACCCTACGACGCCGAGTCGTTCCCCGAGAAGCGGGTGCGCATCGCGGTGGTCTGCCCCGAAGAGTTCATCGGCGAGGCCGGTCAATTCATGCGGGAGTTCAAGGAGGGCATCACTTCGACCGACGAGGCGCTGCCGTTTCGACAGGGCTTCGTGAGGAAATACCACCTCAACTCGTGCGACTTCACGTTCCACGAGGTGAAGCGTTCGGCCTCGTCGCTCGAGGAGGGATACAAGGCAGCGTCGCTCGAAGCCCTGCGCGAGAAGCCGCACCTCGCGGTAGCGGTCATCAGGGAGCAGCATCACGATCTGCCCGACGCCGTGAATCCGTACTACACGACCAAGGCGCGGATGATGGCCCAGGGCGTCCCCGTGCAACTCGTCGAGATCGAGACTGTCCGAACGTCGCAGCGCGCGTACATCCTCAACAACATCGGGCTCGCGATCTACGCGAAGCTCGGCGGAATCCCCTGGACGCTCTCCCCGAACCAGGACCTGGCGCACGAGATCATCGTCGGGATCGGAAGCGCCCGCCTGGGCGAAAGCCGGCGCGGCTCTGGCGAGCGGGTCATCGGCATCACGACAGTGTTCAGCGGCGACGGCCAGTACCTGCTCGCCAACAACACACAAGAAGTGCCTGCCGAGCAGTATCTCGAGGCGCTGACGGGATCTCTCAAGGAGACCGTCGGGGAGCTTCGCAGCCGGTTCGGATGGAAGCCCAAGGATCGCGTGAGGTTCGTTTTCCACCAGAGCTTCAAGAAGTACAAGGACATCGAAGCCGACGCAGTGAAGAAGTTCGCCGCATCGCTCACTGACTTCGACGTGAAATACGCGTTCGTGCACGTGAGCGATTCGCATAACTGGATGCTCTTCGAACCCTCGGCCGCGGGCGTCAAATTCGGCCGATCCATCAAGGGCAAGATGGTCCCGCAGCGCGGGCAGTGCGTTCCGCTCGGCCCGTACACGGCGCTCCTCACTCTCTCCGGTCCGCGGCAGGTAAAGACACCGCTTCAAGGGTGTCCCCATCCGGTCCTCGTCAACGTGCACGGGGACTCAACGTTCACGAGCCTCGACTACCTTGCCCATCAGGTGTTCAATCTGAGCTTCATGTCCTGGCGCGGATTCAACCCCTCGACCCTGCCGGTGTCGATCTCGTACTCGAACATGATCGTCGACCTGCTCGGGCACCTGCGGCACGTCAAGAACTGGAACTCCGAGACCCTGGCGACGGCGCTCAAGGAGAGGAGATGGTTCCTCTGAACCAAGCCCTCTACCTCCAACCGAACCTCGACCGGCTCCGCCTTGCGGTGCTGGAGCAGAACAGGCCGGGCTCGGTGGAAGGCCTCTTGGCACACCACGTCCTCAAGGACGAGCCACAGATCGCCATCGACTGGCAAGTGGCCTGCACGCGCGCGTGGGTGGACGCCGAATTCAAACCCACGAATCTCGACCAGGTCGCGGCGCTCGGATACCACATGTGGGCGCACTCGCCTTCCCCCTTCGCCCCGAAGCTCCTCGACGGACTCGACCGGGTCCGGGAGCGCGATGCATTCAAAGGGGAACATCTGAGCCTCGCGCGCAACCCGACGCGGCTCCTCGGAATAGTTCTCGGCAGCCTCGCCCTAGGCGAGGCTGCCTCCGAGACGCTCGCGTGGTGCCGAAGCGTGCTCGAGAAGATGGAAAAAAGAGGAGAGGCGGATTTCGATCCGCTCGTCCGATACGTCTTCTTCCGGGCCATGGGCACCGAGGTTCAGATCGTGTTCGGATCCCACGCGAGCCTCTACGAGCTCGCGTTCCGGGACTGGGTCATGCGGCACCAAATGCACCGGAACGAGCCCTCCCTTCAGCAACTCCAGGACGACCGCCGGAAAATCCTCTACGAAACGGCGACGGACCTGCGCTTCGAATCGGCATCCCAGGCGGCCTTCATTTGGTCAAGCGCAACGTCGATTCTCTTTCATGCGCTGGGCGACGCGTCGCTCCAAGCCCGGGACGTGGCAGCGGTGCTTCGCAATTTCGAGGGGGCGATGAAACGCTGGCGTTGGGACGGTGAAGGGCTTCAGAAGCCCATTAGGTGGGAAGTCCGGCAGGAGCGCGAAGTGCAGGATATCCTCTGGCTCATCCTCCGCTCCTATTTCCCCGACGTCGTCGATGAGGACACGCTGCCCAAACTCGGCCACTCTACGTATCGGGCCGATTTCGGCATCGCCCGGTTGAAGCTCATCATCGAGGCGAAATTCGCTACAAGCCGGGACGACTTCAAGAAGATCGAAAAGGAAATCCAGGAGGACTGTATCCCTTATCTCCGGGATCTCCGGTACGAGTCGCTTATAGTGTTCATTTACGACGATTCGGCGAGTGTCCAGGAACACGACACAACCCGTCAGGCTCTGCTCGAGATGCCGGGCGTCGTCGACGTCGTGATTGTGAGTCGGCCCTCCCAGCTCGCCGCGAAGATGGCTGCGCGGCTGAAGAGCGGACCGTAACCAACCGAAATACGAGCGCCGAAACGATCCCAATCAAATCCTTCTCCCGACCACGAATAGCCAGCACACGTGATGTCCTGGGGCGGATGCCTCCCAACAAATGCGATAGGCTACCCGAGAACCAGGGCGTGAGCGTAAGCGTCTCCGAGGGGACCAGTGGGCGGGCGCAAGACCGTTCCGGGAGGCGATGTTGCCCGCCACTGCCTGTTGTCCGCTGCTCACCCCTTCGAGCCGATCGCGCGCTCGAAGGTGTAGCGCAGCTTTCCGGCAATGACTTCGGGGCCGCTGATGGATGCCGTCGCGATGTCCGGATACTGGGTCGCGTAGATCGCGCGGACCTCTTCTACGGGAAGATGCGCCCCCGGGTCCGGTAGCCGAATCCCATTAAAGGAAAATTCTCTTCTGAGCCGCTCGGTCGTCACGGTCTGCCTCCTCCTCGTCCGTCTTCGTTCGTCGCCGCGGTGTTGTCCGTGGGCCGGGCCACTGCGGGCGTTGCGCTGTCCGCCTGGTCAAACAAGCTCAGCGAGGTCGGACCCACCACCGCGACTGCTTTCGGCTCGTTCCGGGGCGGCGGCTCGGGAGCAGTCGCCTCGACCGGTTTACCCTTTTCGGCGCCCTTGACGTTCCTCTTGCGGGCATCTTCTCGGGCCTTCTTGGCCGCCTCGTCCATTTCCCTCCGAGCCTCTTCCAGGTCGCTCGCCATGGCCGCGTGATGCGCCACGTAGCTCCTCACTTGCTCCACCAGATGCTGGTCAAGCTCAGCCGACGTTCCCTTCAGGCACAGGGGTGTGGCGAGAGCGCTGTTCTCAGTGCCGTTCACCTTGGGCACAAAGTTCACGCACAGCGTCTGCTCGTCAAGCCGCGAAATTGTTATGAGAATCGTGCGTTGCGCCGCCATCGGCATGAGTTCCGAGAACATCCCCTTGCCGGCGGCGGCCGCGGTTTCGTTCGACTCGTTGTTCATGGTTGTTCACCTTTCGCTGTGGTTCGAGGCCGCCGATCCAAGCGCCGGCGCCTCAACACGGTCAAAATGGAACCTCACTATCGACGGGATCGGCGCTCGCCAGGCGAGCCGTCGATCCATCCGGCCGCGGCTTTCCCGGAACCGGCCGCCTCTCCGGTTCCTGGGCTGCTTCCTGCTTTGGCGCATCCAGAAAGATCACGCTGGACGCCAGCAGCTCGGTGGTTGTCTTCTCTTCCTCGCCCCGGTTCGTGTAAGTCCGCGTTCGCAGTCGGCCGTCGACATACACCAGCCGGCCGCGGGACAGATACTTCGCGCAGCTCGCCGCGGCGCCGTTGAATGTCACTACGCGATACCACTCGGTGTGCTCGTGCTCCTCGCCTTCCCGATCCTTCCAGCGCTCCGTCACACCGACCGAAAAGCGAGTCACGGTGCCGCTTTCGTTGGTTGAAGGATCGTGGCCGAGGTTGCCGATGATTTGCGTCTTGTTCAATCCTT
>MWAR01000069.1 GCA_002068715.1 bacterium ADurb.Bin374 | reverse complement strand
AGGCCGAGAACACGATCAAATCGGTCACGAAGACGAACGTTCAGGACAACGCCCAGATCGACGCCGGCTCCGATGTCGAGTTCCAGGCGAAAAACACGATTTCCAGCGGCGACGAAAGCGGATTCTCGGCCTCCGGCGCGGGATACGGGGGCATCACGGTGAATGGCGCGGCCAGCACGCTCACCGTCACCTCCACGACCGAGGCGAGAGTCGGCAGCAATGCGAAGATAACCGCAAAAGGCAGTATCACCGGCAATGCCATGACCGATGCGGCGCTCATCAACAAGGTGCGCGCCGTCGGCGCGGGCGTCGTCGCGAATCCTCTGGCTGACAGCGAGAACACCGTCACGATCAACAACAAGCTGATCACGGCGGCCGGTTCCCTTTTGAAAACGACGGTCGCCGGGAAGAGCGTCAACCTGGCGGCCTCGACGAAGCTGACGGCGAAGCTGACCTCCGATTCCGACATGCAGGGCGGCCTGGGCGGCTACTCACACGCGAAGACGGTTTCGCATATCACGAAGAACAACACGCTCGACATCTACGGCGACCTGTTCAGCACGAACGATATCAACCTGTATACCGATGCGAACGCCGCCGGACAGAGGTCCGTCTACGACCTGACCGCGACGGCCGACTCGTACAACAAGAACTCCGTTGTCGCCGTCGCGAAAGCGGAACTGGACAGCTGGACATCGCAGAGCAACGGCATCAACATTTTCGCCGGCTCTGACGTGCAGAGCGTCAGGCACATCAACCTCCACGCGACGCCCGGCAAGGAGGTCATGACCGAGGCGGCGAGCGAATACACCTGGTATTCCACCGACGTCACCGGCGGATACGCGAGCACGGCTTCCGGCCAGCGCAGCAAGAATATCACAAGCAATAATTACGTCAACATCGGCGGCAGCCTCGTCGCCGGCATCTATAACAAGGTCAATCTCACGTTCGACGGCACCGTCGACTTTCTGGGCGCCGTCACGGACTCCATCACCGCGCCCATCATCACCTCGACGGTCGAAGACTACAAGAAGGGCGTCACCTACGGAACGACGAACTACGCCAACGACCTGTTCACGCGGTATCAGGAGGTCTGCAGGCTCGCCACGGAATACGCCGGCAGCAAGGCCGGTATCGGCTACGAAGCCGAAAAAGAGCGGCTGCTCGGCGAAATGGAAAAATACGGGCTGTATGATTCCTCCAGCGGCTTGGTCATCGGTGGTATGACGGTCCAATATATCGCCCTGCCCGACATGGTGTGTTCGGGCGGCAATGTCGTCATCGACACCGATGGGGTCGTCGGGAACGGCAGCGTCAATGCCAAGGGTTCGCCGGAAATCAACGTCACAAACAATACCAACCTATATATGAAGGTGAACGATCTCACGATCGAGGATTACGGCGGCGAAGTCATCCTGAACGGTATCTCACTCGGGAACACCGCGGCCACGAAGCTGCCCACGCTGTCGTCCGTCTCGACAAGCGACTCGTCCAGCGCCCTCATCTCGGTGAAGGAAACCTGGAACGGTAACCTACAGGTCACGAGCGGCGGCCGGACTGAGTATCGCACTCCGCTGACGACCATCGAGGTCAACGGCGACATCAGCAACCCTCTCGGCAAAGTCAGCATCGACAACACCAAGGGCGATATCGTCATCCAGGGCAAGACAGCGCAGGAAGGCGCCTCCATCCAGGGCCGAGAGATCGAACTCAAGGCCTCGGCCGGCTCGATTTCCCAGGGCTACACCCAGGGAATCGTCAACATCGGCGCGACCCCGGAATACCTGTATAAATCATTCGGAGACACCGCCGCGGCCGCCATCGACGGGCACGAGGAATCAGACACCGAGCGGCAAAAATCGTATAACACCATCGACGAAAGCCTGCAGAACGGAACATGGATCGCCGGCGGAAGCGTTTTCATCAACGCATCCGACATCAACATCAACGGGCTGATCCAGAGCGGTTACGCGGAATACAAGATCACGCTTTCGACCGACGCCCAGAACAAGATCAACCAGTACGATTATTATTATTACGGTCAGAATATCACCCCCGACGCCTTGCGGAACTACAAGCTGAACGACGGCGGCGCCAAGTATGTCGGCGGCATCTATACCTACGAAGTCCAGGCGTTCTACAATCCCCAGACGAAGCAAATCATCCTCGAGGATATCGACCCGCAGGGTGGGAAGATCTACCTGACAGGCCGCATCTCGAGCACCCGCCGCCGACGGTTCGGCGGACATCAGTGTCACGAACGGCACCGACAAGGCGATCACGGTCGGCAAAGTCAACGTCGGCGATCTCGACGGCGTCATCAAAATAACGGACACCGAAAAGAACACCGTGACGGAATTGAGGAGAGACTCGACAACAACCTCCGCCATCGGTTCGACTGTGAAGACGGTGAGCGGGACCTCGAGCGCCTACTCCCCGAAATCGGGTCTGTATTACAACTGGTCTTCGGGATATGAGCAAACCACCTACGAACATTACGGATATTCGCAGGGATTCAGCTGGTGGGGCGGCTACACATGGAACGCCGGCACGATATCAGAGAAAGAAACCCTGACAAATCGTCTGGAATACAGGAACGGCTCCAGCAACAAGCTGCAGGGGACCTATATCGGCACCCCAACGGGGGCCTCGGGTGAATACACGATATTCTACAAGAATGACGTTGGATATAATAATCCATGGTATAATAACTGGATTTCCTATGACAACTGGACCCACTTTTCCGGAACCGAGTATTACGACTGGGGCAAAAACATCGGCAAGGTCGTCACGTTCCAGCACTCGCTGAACGCTTCGCATGACATCGGCGTCAGCTTCATTGGGTCCACCTCGGGCGGTTCCGTCAATCTAGCCTCGTCGAAAGACGTGAACCTGACCGGCAACGTAACCGGGGTCACGGGCACGGCGATCAACATCACAAGCAGCAACGGAGCCATTTCCCAGACGGGCGGGACGATCATCGGAAACAACATCACTCTATCCGCGAACACGGGCATTGGGAATTCCGGTTCCGTCTATCAGCAGGTTCTCGGGGATTCGGGCACGCTCAAGGCGACGACGAACACCGGCAACGTCGACATCCGCTCTTTCGCCTCGATCGGCAAGCAGGGCAATCTTCTGCTGACGGCCACGACCAACTCGGGAGACGTGAAGATCGAAGCAGACGGCTCGATCCTTCAGAGCGGAAGCAGCGTCAGCGCGAAGGGCGATAGGATCGACCTCGTGAGCAGAAATGGCTCGATCGGCCAGTCAGGGAATTCCCTGCTGGTGCAGGCCGGCCAGACTCCCGTCAACTCCGGCGACACCATGTCGGCAAGCCTGAACGCGCATGCCCGGGGCGACGTGTACATGACCCAGACAACCGGCGACATGCGTCTCGGCAGGGTCGAATCCGACATCGGAGACGTCAATCTCGTCGTCAGTGCGGGCAGTTTCAACAACGTTCTGCCTGCAACCGAGGACTCGAGCGCCAGAAAGGGCGATGACCTGGTCGCGAAGTGGATCGCCATGGGTCTCATCAATGCGGACGGCAGCGATAACGGCGCCCTGGTCAAGTCCCGCGCGATAGCGGATTACGAAAACGGCGTGAAGAGCGAGTTCGCGAATTATCTTGCCCAGAAAGCCATCTACGACGCGAATCCGGACCTCGTCGAGTCGACGGCCTTCATCGCTCTTGAAAGCAAGTATGCGACCTATGCGACAGCTGACGACTACCTGGCCGCCAAGGCCGTCGACACAGGCAGCATGTATTACAAGATTTCGCACGAGCTGTACGGCTGGTCGAAAGACAGCCTGCTGTATGCGCTGCAGAAATCCATCATCAATCCCACCTCGGGCTCTTCGCAGACCCTGATCCGGCCGGCGAACGTGAAGGGAAGGAATATCACCCTCACCGCCCTGAACGGCGGCATCGGCAAGGACGAAGCGGCGGAAGAGGTGAGCATCGTCAATCTTGGCAGCAATCTCGACACCCTCAAGAAGCTCGCCGGCGCCGAGGCATCGGATGTCACCTGGGACGAAGCAGCGGGGAAGGCCGTCATCAGGCGCACGACAGCCATCGGCATCGAGATGACCGACCCCAACGGCTCCCTGAATGCGACGGCGAAAAACAACATCTACATCGCCGCCGCCACGGACGACCCGATCTACCTGAACAATATCAACGCGAATACGAGCAACATCCGGCTTCTCGGCAAGAGCGGCATCTACAACGTCAGCGTCGTTCCGAACGGCGTGAATCTGAACGGCCGCGACCTCCTCGTCGAGGGCGGC
>MWAR01000068.1 GCA_002068715.1 bacterium ADurb.Bin374 | reverse complement strand
TCGCACCTGGATCCGGGCCATTCTATATAATACAATATCTTTTCGGCAGCCTGGGTGATACAGACTTTCCCAGGCCTTCGTATACATATCGAGCGCGCCGACGTCGTTTCCCGCCTCCTCGAGCAGGCGGCCGGCCAGGTATCGCAATCTCGCGGCATGCGGTCTGTTCTCGATGCGGGACAGCGCTTCCTGAAGAAGGCTGAGGGCATAATCCGGATCCTTCTCGAGGCGCCAGATGCGCCAGATCTGCTGTTCGGCAGCATCGTGATCGGCCCGTTTCTCGGAGTACAACACCCTCTCGCGGAATTTTCCCAGGCCGTTGATTTTCCGGGTCAGCTCATGCCTGGAGGCGGGATCCGTGCAGGCCGCAAGACCGGCCTCCCAGAGCCGGAGAGCGGCGGAGGCGTCGCGGTCCTGCGCCAGGGCGATCTCGCCCAATCCCAGCCAGGCCTCGTCGCGCCTGGGCGAATCGGGATACAGCTTCAGCATGGCCTCGTAATCCTCGCGGGCCTTCGACGGGTCCTTCAGCGCATCAACGTAGATGCGTGCGCGCTCGAGCAGGATTTCCTCGCCGTCGGTTCCTTTCACGCCTTTCCGGAGCATGTCGCCGAGCTCGGTGACGGCTTTCACGGCCCGGGTGTTCTCCGCCCGGATCTTGCTCTCCCGGAAGAATTCGGAGCCGGGATAGACGAGCGTGATCTCGTAGAACAGGTCCTGGGCGCGGTATTTCGCGTCCTCGCGGCCCTCGACCAGCCCGGCAAGCCTGAACAGACGGGCCGGTGTTTCGGGCTCTTCGGGGAACAGCTCGATCTGCCGCTCGATCTCTTCGATGGCGCCGAGTTTCGAAAGCTCGTCGCGCTTTTTCTCGATCCACAACTGGGCCTCCGGCATCGTCCAGATGTCGCCGTATCCGTCGAGCAGTTTGCGGACGGCCGCTTCGTCCTTGTCCTTGCGCGCCTTCTCGACGAGCCGTTTGAGCGCCGCGAACCGGAATTTTTCCTCGCCCGCCGACTCGAGAGCGTTTTTCACGTAATCGAAATTGTCGGTCAGCTTCTCGAGTCGCAGACAGATCTCGCCGCGCCGGGGCGACTCGAAGGCGAGCGCGGCCTCGAGCGTCTTGACCGCCTCTTCCTTTTTCTCGTCCTTTTCCAGGAGGGCCGCCTTGCGGATCGACGCATCGACCCGCACATTCGCGGGAAGGGATGAGTCTTCGATCAGCTTCTCATAGAACCGCAGGGCGTTCTTCCCGTCGCCGGCGGCCTCGTAGACCTGCGGCAGACGCTGCCGGATCTCGACGGCCCGTGCGCCTTTCGGGAAGAACGAGAGATACTCGAAATAGGCTTTGTTGGCCGGCTCGTATTTCGCGAGCATCCGCTCGAGAGCCATCGCCATGCGGTACAGAAGTTCGGAAAGCGCTTCGGGATAATTCCGCTCCGAGAGCAGTTTCTGAGCCTGCGAGACGAATGTTTCGGCATCGGGAGCCCTGAACATCATCCATGATATATAATGCCGTACTGCTTTGTCATGCATGTCGGCAGGCACCTTGCCGCGCTTCAGGAGTTCCGTCAGGATCTCGACCGCTTTCTTTCCGTCGGGCTTCGGGTCATCCAGCAGACTCCGATACCGTTCATACAATCCGGCAGGATCGAGATCCTCGAGCGATTCTGTTTCGGAAGCGGTCGCGCCGCTTTCGGGGCGTTCGCCGATCTCCTGCGTCTCCGAGGCGGCGGCGAGTTTGGCGGCCTCGCGACGCTTTCTCCGTTCCTCTGCCTGGGCGGCGAGCCACGCGCCAGGCCCGGCATCGAGCTCGGCCTGTTCGATTCCTTTCTTCGCTTCGACAGCCAGCGCAGAAGACAGCCGCACCGTTCGCCGGAAGAATCTGATCGCATCGATCGGGTGGTGCAAGGCCAGATATGCCTGGCCCATGGCCAGCGAGGCTTTCGAGACATGCCTGCTCTGCGGATACCGGCGCAGAAACGCCTGAAGGATCGGAAGGCCACGCCCGGCGTCTCCCGAGGCCAGATACAAGCGCCCAAGGCGATACAGGGGGGTCTCCATATTCGGATCAAGCGGCGTGGTGAGCGAGGCGGCTTCTTCGTAAAGCCGGATCGCCTTCGGGATCGACTTTTCGATACGATATGCTATATTTCCAAGAGTCAGCAGACATGCGAGCTTCGTCGATCCCGAGCTCGTTTCGGCAAGCCGTTCGAACACGGCACGCGATTGCGCCGGGTAGTTCCGGTAGAGCGCTCCGCCGATGTCGTAGGTGAGCCCCCACCGGATCTCGTCGGGCAGATCCGCCTCGGAAATTTCGCCGGCGAGACTCTCTAACGGAGCGCTCGAACTGGCGAGGGTTAGAACGTCGATGAGCCGGCCGTAGAGTTCGAAACGGTCGCGCAGTCCGGCGGCGGCCATGCGATCGCGCAGTTCGGCTTCGCGGCGTCGGAACAGCAGATCACGCCATTCCGCCTTCGTCTCGAGATAGCCCTCTTCGGATGGAAGGCTGTGGTCCAGATACGCTCGAAGCATTTCGAGGGCGCCCACGTAATCCTGGCGCCCGAGCAGCCGCTCGGCAAGGTCTTTTCTGAAGATCTGGGCATCCCTGGATTCGGGGTATTTCGCAAGGAAGTCCCGCATCTTCTTCTGAGCGGTGTTCTCGTCGCCGAGCGATTCGCGGTACACGAGGATACTGTCCTTCATGCCCTGCATCGCCCAGTAACTGTCGGGATAGGCGGCGGAAAGGTCGCTCCAGGCCTTCAGGGCGCCGACAGGGTCTTTTCTGTGGAGCGCAAGCAGGTTTCCGATCTTGTATCGAACCTCGTCGAGACGGCCCCAGTCGAAGAGCACGTCCAGCTTCCAGGTCGACTGCCGCGGAACGGCCTTGACGAGATACCGGTTGTAGAGATCGAGCGCCGCGTCGTAGTCGCGGAGATCGTTGTCGGTGATCAGCGCCGTTCTGAACAGCGCTTCGCGGACCAGTTCGTGGTCCGGATACTCGGCGAGGAACTTCTCGTACAGCTTGAGCGCGGCACGCACGTCGCGGCCGCGATACTTCTCATACGCCATGTCGAACAACAGCTGGGCTTTCGAGACTTTCGGCTCGGTGCGGGCGAGCGCCTGCACGAGCCACGGATCCAACGCGACGCCACGCCGCTTTCGATGGATGTCGAGGGCACGCTCGTAGCATGATTTCGAACGATCCGGGTCGTTCATTTTATATTCAGCGGTATATCCGGCCATCTTCAGTCCGAGCACTCCCCACCACCGATCCTCGTCTTCGGCTTCTTCCCGCTTCTGCAGGGAAATCGAAGGGGTCGCGGGTGCGAGGTGCGGCGGCAGGCTCGCGAGCTCCTCGAACACCTCGATGGCCGCGGCGGGATCGTTCAGGCGTTCCGCCAGCAGGTTGCCCAGGAGAACGCTGCAGATCCGGTATTCGAGAGGTTCTTTCGTCGCCCTTCGGAAGGCCCGGTAATCCTCGAGCGCATTCTTCGGCTCTCCGAGGGGCAGATGGAACTGCTGCAGAGCGCCCCGCACGAACAGCGACCGCACGGCCGCCTCGTTTTTGTACGGGGGTTTGATGGCCTGCAGATACGGGTCTGCCCGTTCCGGCTTCGACAGGTCGTAGGCATAGAACAGGCCGATATGGAGTCTCGCGAGATCGGCGGCATCTCGCTCGGGAAAACGGGAGATTTCCTCCCAGGCTTCCAGGGCGCGCATCCCGATTTCGAGGTCGTATCCGCGGGCGAACCCCATCAGATACGGCATTTCCTCCATTTCGCTCAGTTCGGGAAACGGCGTGTAATATCGCCGGAACGCCTTGTACAAGTCCTCGATCCGTGTCAGGCCTCGTCCGACTAGGCGGGCGCGCGCGATTTTGCCCTTGACGAGATACTCGCGCGGCGGGTTCCACTCGAGCATCCGCTCGAGCTCTCGCTGGGCCTTGTCGAATTCTTTCTGCTCGACGAGAATCTCGGAAAGTAGCAGCTGCGCCTCACATTTGATATCGACCGGAACGGGATCGGACCGGACGATCGTCCGGATCAGGTCGAGCGCCGGCTCGGGCCGGGCCAGTTCCCTGTATTGCCGCGACAGGAACAGCCAGCCCTCGCCGGGCTTTCGCGACGGGTGTTCGCGCAGGAAGTTCAGGACGTTGCGCTTTATCGCCTC
>MWAR01000067.1 GCA_002068715.1 bacterium ADurb.Bin374 | reverse complement strand
CCTACGGGCAGGCAGGCCGAGGGATCGTCCGAGTTCGTAGAGGGCCGCCATCACGAGCCCCCAGGCCGGAAACGCCGCGAGGCCGGCCACAAGGTCGCCATGGAACGGCAGCATCAGCCAGGCGATCATCCCCTCGCCCGCAGTCGGGTAGAACCGGTATTTGATCCCCCAGGGGCCGGGCGAGTCGATATCGAACCAGCCGCCCGTTCTGACGAAGTTTCCCGCAAAGAGGTCGTGATAGGACAGCGAATCGAAGGAGATCGAGAGGTTCAGCACGCCCCGGACCGCCGCGACACCCGCGGCGGCGATGCAGAACAGGACGAGCCTGCGAGCCGGTCCCGCGAGAGCCTGGTCGATGCGCGTTCGAAGATTCTCCACATCGGTGCGAAGCATGGCGTCCAGGGGTGAATCATTCCGGGGGAAGCGCCCCCGGACGAAGGCGACGATCGCCGCGAACGCTCCCGTTGCGGCTACGACGAGCGGAAGCCGGAAGGCATGCCCCTGTGCCAGGAACTGAAACAGACAGATCTGAAACCACTGCCCGACCACGACCGCCCCCACCCAACGTCGTGCCGTCGAGCTGCGCGGAAGGAGCCACGCAGCCGAGCCGTATGCCGCATATCCGAGCAGGCCGAACAGCAGAAGTGCAACGATCGAATCATATGCATTGTGCATTATATTTCACTCGCCATTCCAAGAAGAATTCCCCGGGGCGCTGTCAATCGCGTTCCGTCTGTTTTCGATCACGCGAAATACCATCGTCGGGGAGGCCGGCCCCTCCGGCACGAACAGCTCGGGGTGAGCAGTCACCCAGGCATGTTCGGGAGGGTATGGAGGAAACAGCACTATGGTATCGATCCCTTTTTCCGCCAATCTCCGATGCCATGATTTGAAATCGGCGCATGCTGCGATCCTTTTTGGATCGTCATATTCGATGATTTTTCCGCTTTTCGTTATAGGTATATACGATAAATGATTCTGGAGTTTTTTTCCCAACAGAGGTCCCCATGACCAGTTGTAGCCCAAAACCCCGTTCCACCCGGCGGCAAACGCGATTTTCCGAGGATTCGCAGGATTATCGCAATACACCCATGCCGAAGAGATCACTCGACTCAACTCGTAGCCCTCAAATGCGGCAAGAAGCTGCCGAGGTCGCAGCTCGCCCTTGATCATAGGTAGAAATGTCAACATCATGACCATGAGAAGACCAGCAACGCAAGGGAAACGGGTATGCCGAAATGCCGGAAAAACAGGAAATGGCATCAGAGCAGCGATGAACGGCAGCAGTATCAGAATCATATCTAGCCAATGGTATCCGGTCGACCACGTGACCGGATACGAGAAGACAAAAGCACCAACAGACAAGGCCACAAGTCCGTTCAGAACTTTCCGACGCGCCTCTTCAGACCATCTTTCCAGTGAAATCATGCCCAACAGTGTCATCAAAGCGATGGGGTATGTATAAAGTCTGGAGTTCACCGTTGCAAATAGGACATGGAATTTCCACATTCCGCCACCCAGCAAACCGACAAAAGACACCAGCAGGGCCAGTGCAGCAAAGACCACAAAGCCCCTTTGTCGCTTTTTCCAAAGCCTGTACAAGCCAAAGGGAGTCATGAAGACAGCGATCAAGCCGCCAGGTCCTATCGACACCGGCCCGAAGCCGAACATCCACTTCATGATCCACCCCAACTCCACCAAGAAGGATCCTCCCGAGATATGCTGGTCAGTGAGTTGCGCGAGATATTTCATATTTTCAGCTCGTGCAGGACTTCCGGCGAACATATGGAGAAATAGCACATTGAGCGGAAATGGCCAGACCGGCGACCCATATTTTATATACGACTCACAATAATGAACGAGTCCCACGACTGCCGCAGTCAGGCTCATCAACAACCAAAAAGAAGGGCGCCATCGGGCACTCACACACATGAGGCATTTCGATGCCAGCAATATAAAAGCAACTGCAATACCGGACAATGCCAAAACCTTGATCGAGAGGGCAGTTCCGAATGCGGCACCGCACAATGCAAATGCAGGCCATTCTCCCGTTTGCCATGCTATAAGGAAAAATAACGTACCGCCAAGCATGCTGCCCAGAAGCGGAATCTCAACATATATCGCAGCAATATACGCGCATACAGCCGGCATAAAGCCCATCATTAGTGTGGGAACGACCGCACGGCGAGGTCGTAAGCCAAGATGGCGCCCCAGTTCATAAAGCGAGGTCATGATAAGACACCATGACGGAAAGCACGACAAGCCGGCAACCAGATCACCATGAAAAGGGAGCATCCACCATGCGGTGATGATTTCCCCCCCAGTCGGATAAAACCTGCATAAAAGGCCCCAATCGCCCGGCGCGTCGAGATCGAACACACCGCCTTGTTGCACGAACATGCCTGAATACAGCATGTGATATAATAATGAATCCGTGGTAATGGGAATGCTGATGATTCCACGGAAAAGAGCAACACCGGCAACAGCGATGCACCCTACGAAAAGAGCTCTTTCTCCGCTGGATAGTGCCTGACCCAGCCGTTTGCGAATAGTCTCCAGGTCATCTGCAAACCTGGATCTGATCGTATCTTCGCCGAAAGACCGTCTCATCAGAACAATAGCCACCAACACAGCAACAAACAACAACGTCACCATGACCGGCAGCAGCCGATATGCCTTAAACCAGGACAGGAGGTGGAAGACTCCAACCTGATACCATTGCCCGACAATCAACGCAGCTGACCATCGCTGAGCTGTTGACTTCATGGGAAGGAGCGAGACAGCGATACAGTATGACACTCCGCCGATCAGAGCAAGCATGGCAACCGCCATCACGGCATCAAAAAAATATGACCCCAAAAGGATCGGATCTGTCATGAGATGATTCTATGCCCGATTTTCTGGACAGCTAAGACTCGGTAACGTTTCGTTGTCTGCAAGTGCCGCGATCATAGCACGGCCCGCCGAAGAATTGCACGGAGAGGAATCGTGGGGTATGCTCGTCGATATATGCACACGACGCTTCCCGCCCATGCAACTCGCGCCGCCGCCGACCTTCGAACGCTGATCACGGCGTCGAAGGCACTCTGGGGCCGTCCCCTTCCGGCCGACGAGGCGGAGGCGGAGCGGCAGATCGGCCTCCTCGAGGAGCGCGAGAAAAGCGTCTGTGACTGTCTCCTCACGGTCATCGCCGGCGGCACCAACGTCGGCAAGACGACGCTGATCAACGCCCTTGCCGGCAGACAGATCGGAGAAACGTCTGCGAAGGCATGTTTTACGGAACAGGCGGCCCTGTATGTTCACAGGAACCGGATCGCAACCGCGAAACGTCTCCTGAACGGGGTTCTGCCGCCCAACGAACCGATCGTCACCCATGAGCACGAGGCGCTCGAGCACCTGATCCTAGTCGACACTCCCGATCTCGATGGCATAAAGGACGCGAACCGGAAAACCTTCGCCAAACTTCTCGAACGTGCCGATCTCGTGCTGGTCGTCGTCACCGCCCAGAAATACGATTCGCTCGCCCTCTACGAGGTTCTCGCCGAGTCGATGGGGTTCAGGCGCGCCGTCATCGTTCTGAACCGGCTCGACGAGGGGATGAAGACGCCGCGTGAACTGGACGATATCGTCGCGGACCTTCGCACGAAGATCGGCGCCCTGAAGCTCAAAACGCCTCTCGACGACGAGCTTCCCATCTTCCGCATCTCGGCGAACAACGCCCTGCTCGCGAAGACCGGCCAGGGAGGCGGCCCCCGGTGGGACTTCCCGAAGCTCGAGGAGTATCTCCGCGAAAGGCTCGACGCGGCGGTCGCCCAGCGCATCAGCACCGAGAACCAGGCCGGACGCGCCTCGGAAACCATTGCCTGGGTCGAAACGGCGTGCAATCTTGCTTCGGCAAGGCAGACCGTTTCCAGTCTCCGAAGCTGGAAGGATACGTATCTTCGGGAAAGTCGCGAGAAGCTGAGAGACGCGGCGCGTGTCGCCGTCGGCGTTCTCGCTCCCGAGTTGGTGCGGCGCCGCGAGTCGGCCGCGGCCGAGCGGCTTGGTGGGCCGTTCGGTGCTTACGTGCGGGCCTCGCTCGCCGTTTCCATGATGGCGATGCGGCTCCAGAGTCTCGTCGCATC
>MWAR01000066.1 GCA_002068715.1 bacterium ADurb.Bin374 | reverse complement strand
CCTGCTGTTCGGCCTCGTCGCCGTGGCGCGCCAGACCGGCCGCCTGTCGCTCGAAGGGCTCATTATGCCAGTCGATCCCGACGTCTGGATGGCGCACGGGGCGACGTTCATGCTGGTGCTGGCCGGCCTCTTCCTCGTGTATCTCGCCGAAAACAGCCGCATCCCGGTGGACGACCCGAACACCCACCTCGAACTCACGATGATCCACGAGGTGATGGTGCTCGACCACGGCGGCGTCGACTTCGCCTTCATCGAATATGCAGCGGCGCTCAAACTCTGGATTCTCGGTGCGCTGATCACGGGAATCGCGATTCCCGTGAGAACCGGCATGCCGGCGGTCGATATCGGCGCCATGCTGGCCGGTATGGCCGCCCTGGCGGTGTTGGTGGGCGTCGTCGAGTCGACCCTGGTCAGGCTTCGGCTGGTCCAGGTTCCGCATCTGCTGATCGGGGCCTGCGCGTTCTCGATCGTGGGGATCATTATCCAATGAACGATCTGCTCATCATTCTCGTGGTCCTGACCAACATGCGGATGCTCGCGACGAGCCGCGTCGAATCGCTCATCGTCTGGGTTTCCGTCCAGGGCGTACTCCTTGGCGTGTTCGCCCTGCAGGCCCGCCTGGCCCACCTGACGCTCGACGTGCTCGTGGTCGGCCTGACCGCGCTCGTGCTGAAAGGCTACGTCTTCCCCGTGCTCCTGCGTCCCGTGGCCAACGTCGTGCACGCGGGCCGTGAAGAAGAGCCCTACGTCGGCTACATCGCCTCGACCCTGATCGGGATCGTCGCCCTGATCGTGTCGCTCTGGCTGGGAACGCGCCTGCGCATTCCAGGCGGCGACATGTCGCGACTGGTCGTGCCCGCTACACTGTTTTCGGTGTTCTGCGGCCAGTTCCTCATCGTCAGCCGCAAGAAGGCACTGTCGCAGGTGGTGGGCTTCCTGGTGATGGAAAACGGGGCGTTCATGCTGGGCGTGGGCACCCTCTACTATGCTCCGTTCCTCGTCGAAATCGGAGTGCTCCTGGACATGTTCGTCGCGGTGCTGATCTGGACGGTTCTCATCCGGTATCTGAACCGGGTGTTCCACCACATCGACACGCACGAACTCGACCATCTGAAAGGGTAACCGCCGATGACGAACGGGGTGCTTCTGCTGGCGCTGGTTTTCGTGCCCGTCGCGGCCGGAATCCTGTCTCAGGCGTTCACGTCGGCCTGGAAATCCCTCGCCTCCTCGCTGGGCGGAGTGCTGATCGCCTCCGGTCTCGGCTGTGTCGCCATCCGCCGCACGTTCGAGCAGGGAACCATCTTCGCCTTTTCCGACTGGCTGTTCCTCGACGCTCTCTCCGCCTACCATCTCGCCGTCATGCTCATCGTCTTCGGGCTCAGCTCCCTCTTCGCCCTGCGCTACTTCGGCGAGGAGATGCACGAGCACAGCCTGACCCTTCAGCAGGTGCGGACGTTCGCCGGCCTGTGGGCCCCGGCGCTGGGCGCAATGACGCTCGTGCTCATCTCGAACAATCTCGGCATCATGTGGGTCGGCATGGAGGCCACGACGCTCGTTACCTCGTTTCTCATCTGCGTCCACCTGAGCCGCGGCTCGATCGAGGCAATGTGGAAATACATGCTCATCTGCTCGGTCGGCATCGGTTTCGCCTTCCTGGGAACCCTGATGATACGCGTGGCGGCCAAAGACCTCCCCCTGGACCCGAACCAGGCCCTGCTCTGGACCAACCTGCTGGCGAACACGGCGAACCTCGCGCCGGCTCTGGTCAAGGCCGCGTTCATCTTCGTGCTGGTCGGATACGGCACCAAGGCCGGCCTGGCGCCCATGCACAGCTGGCTGCCCGACGCGCACAGCATGGCGCCGGCCCCAGTGTCGGCGATCTTCTCGGGCTTCATGCTCAATACTGCTTTGTATTGTATTCTTCGATATATTCCTCTGACCGAAGGGGCGCTTGGGCAGGACGGATACGCGCACCGGCTTTTGGTCGGGTTCGGGCTAGTTTCCATCGTCGTCGCCTCGGCGTTCATGCTGTTCCAGCACGACCTCAAACGTCTGCTGGCCTACTGCAGTGTCGAGCACCTCGGCATCATCGCCCTGGGGTTCGGGCTCGGAGGGCTGGGCACCTTCGCCGCCCTGTTTCACACGTTCAATCATTCCCTGTGCAAGTCCCTGTCGTTCTTCGCCGCAGGCCGGCTCGGCCAGATCTACAAAACGCACGAGATGGAGCGGATGACGGGAAGCCTCGAAGTCTCGCCGGTCTGGGGTCTGGGCATCCTCGCAAGCCTGCTGGCGCTCATCGGGATGGTCCCGTTCAGCCTCTTCATGAGCGAGTTCCAGCTCCTCAAGGCGGCCGTCGACGGCGGCCGGTTCGCGGTGCTGGTCATCTTCCTGTTCGGAACGGGCACCGTCTTCGTCGGCGTGCTCGGAAACGCCCTGCGCCTGGGCTGGGGAAAGCCCGGCGCGGTCGAGGCGGAGATCTCGACGAACTGGCTCGATGTCCTCCTGGTGGCGGCGCCTCTCGTGATTCTCCTGATACTGGGCGTCTGGATGCCCGGCACGTTCCGCACCGTGCTCGACCAGGCAGCGGCCGTCGTCGAAAACGTCCACCGTATCGTGCCCGTGAACCTGAGAGGTGCCCCATGACCGCTTGTCTCATCGGAAACGGCCAAACGGTTCCGTTGCCTGCAATTCAACGTCTGGAATTCGCCGAATTCCGCGCATGGATCCTGGATCTTGTCCAGGCCGGACACCGGATCGCCTCCCTGTTCGGTGTGGGTGGCGATCCTCTCCTGCTCGTTGCGGTCATGGCTGATGACGCGTCGGCAAAGCTCTCGGTCTCCTCCACAACCGTCGGACGGCGCTACGCGGCGCTCACCCCGGACTGCCCACAGGCTCACATGTTCGAGCGGGAAATCGCCGAGCAGTGGGGCGTCATCCCCGACGGGCATCCCTGGCTCCGGCCAGCCCGGTTCCAGCCACCCTGCCGCCCCCCGGAACCGCGAAGTGACGGCTCTAATCCGGAATCGGGAACCGTGTCCTCAAACCTCCAGGCGGGGATTCCGGGAGTTGCGGATTTCTTCGGCGTCAAGGGCGAGGAAATTCACGAAGTGGCTGTCGGCCCCGTGCACGCAGGCGTCATCGAGCCTGGCCATTTCCGGTTCCAGTGCCACGGGGAAAAGGTGTTCCATCTCGAGATCTCGCTCGGATATCAGCATCGCGGCATCGAGCGGGCACTGGCCGGAGGTCCCCACAAACGCACTCTGGCGCAGATCGAGACCGTCGCCGGTGATACGACGGTCGGCCACGCCATCGCATACTGCCAGAACATCGAAGGCCTGATGGGATGGGAGATCCCGGCGCGGGCCAGGGCGTTGCGCGCTGTCGGGCTCGAACTCGAGCGGCTGGCGAACCATACCGGCGATCTCGGGGCCCTGGCCGGCGACGTCGGGTTCCTGCCCACGTCGTCCTTCTGCGGCCGGATTCGCGGAGACTTCCTGAACATGACCGCCCTGCTCTGCGGAAGCCGCCTCGGGCGCGGTTTCATCCGTCCCGGGGGGGTGGGATTCGACCTCGACACGCCTGAGCGGCTCGAAAGACTTGCCGGCGCTTTGGAACGGGCCAGGGTTGATACACGAACAGCTATACAATTGCTTTGGGATACCCCGGCCGTCCTGTCCCGGTTCGAGGGAACCGGCACGGTTTCACGCGATGCCTGCCGTGCGCTCGGCATGGTCGGCCCGGCGGCGCGCGCCTGCGGCTTCGAACGGGACGTGCGCCTCGACTTCCCGGTCGGCCAGTATGCCCTGTCGAGGATTCCCGCGATTCACGATCCCGGCCTCAGGCGCGGGGATGTGGAGTCGCGGGCATATGTGCGGTTCGCCGAGATCGAGAACTCGCTACAGTATCTCGGGGAGCTGCTTCAGAACCTTCCGCCGGGAGACTTTCTGGCCCCGGCGGCGCGCATTCCGAACGCGGCTC
>MWAR01000065.1 GCA_002068715.1 bacterium ADurb.Bin374 | reverse complement strand
AGAGTGCAGAAACTTTCCGCCGGCGGCAAGTTCCTGGGCTGGTGGGGCGCCGATACCGGCGGCGGAGACGGCTGGCACGGAACGGATACGTCGATTGCGGCACAGCCCGACCAGGGGCCCTGCAGGTTCCTCGGCCCGTCCGATATCACCGTCGACTCCGAAGGCTCCATATTTGTCATCGACGGAGCGGCGGGCGTCATGCAGAAGTTCTCTCCCGAGCACGCCACCGAAGATTACGCGGGGTATCTCGTCCGCGTCGATCTCGGTCCCGATCTGCGCGGCATTGCCGTCGATTCATCCGGCATCGTGTATCTGACGGCGAGCGACCAGATGATCAGATCAATGACCCCATCGTTGCAGTGACCGGGCTGACCATCCATCAGATCTGGTATCGGGACGAGCAGCGGCCGTTCCTCGAACCCCGGATGAAACCGTGGGACAACCGCGAGAACCTCCGTCCTGAGTGGTGCGAATACTGGGTCATGCGTTCGGCCTGGCTCGATGACGATCGGCAGTTCGACGAACGAACGGGGTTCTTCAGCTGGAAATACCGGCAGAAGCTGGACCTGGACTATGGACAGATCGAGGGCTTCATCACCGCCCACTCTGGTGCCGACTGCTGCATTTTCAGCCCGGCGGTGTTCCAGGTCGCGTTTTACCGGAACGTATGGTCCCAGGCGGAAGTCTGGCATCCCGGCATGACGAAGATCGCCCAGGCCATGCTCGACGACCTGGGAATTCGCGTCGATCTCGCGGGAAGCGTGGATCATCACCTGAGCACGGCATACGCCAACCTGTGGGTCGGCAGCCGCCCCTTCTGGCGGGCATATATGGAATTCATGGAACGGATCTTCGAGTATATCGAAGCTCAGCGAGAACGGGAACGAAGCCCCTTCTGGCAGAACCGCTTCGGCTCGAGCGGGGGAGATGGCCATGTGCAGTGTCTTCCCATCATTCCGTATCTGGTCGAGCGGATGTTTTCCGTGTTCGTGAAGATGCACCCCGAGTTCCGGATCGCGGCGTGGGAGTATCCCCTGGATATCCTGAAGAAACGCGCCTTTCGGGCCGCGGGAATGATCCCTCTCGCCAACTGGTGCAAACTGATGTATCACCAGACGGGAAGCGAGCTGTATCTGAACATGTTCGCGCAGATGCAGAACGAGATGTACACGGCCGCGACGAAATCCCTCGAAGAAAACCCGGGATCGGTCATTTCCTGATCTCCCCGGAGATCGCCATCAACCGACCCGCACGATGCGGGAAGTGGGCCGGTGGCGCCCGGATGGCGCAGTTCAGCCGGATCCGAGATTCGTAACCAGGCGCTCGAGCTCTTTTTCGAGATTTCGAACGAAACGTGGCGTGTCGAACAACACCCCGTTCTCGCGAACCTCGCGAAGGTGCTCCCGCAGATGCCTGCATGCATCCGGTGCGTGGGCGAGTTCGACGGCTTTGTCCTCGTATTCGCGCCGATCGTACGTGATGAGTTCGGGAAGGCCGGCCGCCGTCAGAAGGGCTCCCGCCATGCGGGAAGCGAAGGTCCGGCCGCTGCGCGTCAAGACCGGCAGGCTCATCCAGAGCGCGTCGTTGGCCGTCGTTCCGGCATTGAACGGGAACGAGTCGAGGAACAGGTCCGCAATGGCATAGCGAGCAAGATACTGTTCCGGCAAAACCCGGGGCGCGAAAACAAGCCTGTCTCCGGTAATGCCCCTGGCGTTCGCTTCATTTCGCAGATTCGCCTCTGCCCAGGGATTGTCGGACAACATCCACAAAACGCTTCCGGGGACGCGGCGCAGGATGCACATCCAAGCGTCGAACATCTCGGGAGTATATTTGTAATTATTGTTGAACGTGCAGAAGACGAACCCGTCGTCAGGCAGGCCGCAATCTCTCCGGGTTGGCGGAGGCGCATGTTTTCTGCGCCGGTCACTCACCTGGTAGACGTCAGGCATGTACAGCGGCTTTTCGGAATAGAAGCGGGCGTGCTCCTCGGGGATCAGGAACCGGTCGGCGATGACGTAGTCGATCGACGGCAGACCGGTCGTCGCGGGAAGGCCGAGATACGTGATCTGGATCGGGGCGGGCCGGTATGAGAGGATGTTCGGACGCGCTCCCAGCGTCTGGCCGTGCAGATCGACCAGGACGTCGATCTCGCGTTCCCGGATCTCTCGTGCGGCAGCCTCATCCGTTAATGTATCGATGCGTATGAAATGATCCATTCCATCCATGATTCGCTGGCGGAGAGCGGAATGCCCCTGATTCGTCCAGCAGAACCCGTAGACTTCGAAACGTTCGCGATCGTGAAGCTCGAACAGTTCCGCCGTCAGCATCGCGACCGGGTGCAGGCAGAAATCCGACGAGCAGTAGCCGATCCGGATCTTCCGGTGCCCGTAGGAGCGGCCGCCAGAGAGCGGGGGGACGCCGGTGAGGACCTTGTTCCTGACATACTCGCGGGCGGCGTTCAGCTGTGCCTCGGGGTCGTCCGAGAGGCTTATCATGGCGAGAGCCGAGGTTGAACGGCGCATCAATTCGGGGTCAACCCCGGGAATGGGAGCATATATCGGCCAGGAACACTGCTTTTCCCTCAGGTAGATGAGGTGATGCAGGGCGTCAGGCTGGCGGGGTTCGACGATCAGGCTTTTCGTGAGGCAGGCGTTGGCGCCGAACATCTGCTTGCGTTCTTCGAGCACCCTGCCGAGGTTGTTCAGGGCCATGAGGAGAATCGGTCTGTTGTCCGACTGGTCGGGCGACACATGGTCGTCGATCCAGTGCCATTCTGCTATAGCAGCATCTATATTACCAAGTTTCTCGTAGGTCAGTCCGAGGTTGAAACGCGGCTGGACGAATGTCGGCACAAGCCGGATGGATTCAAGATACGCCTCTTTCGCGCCCTCGAGATCGCCTTCGGCGAACAGGAGCGCACCAAGGTTGAACAGGACAAAATGCCGATTGGGCGACGTATTCCGTTTCAGCCAGGTCTGATACAGAACGGCGGCCAGCGGCGGTACTACAAAGGCCGTAAGCCCAAGACGTGGACGCTCAAGTTCCAGGTCACCTACGCGGATGCCATGGAGATCATCGATTTCTACGATTCCGTGAAAGGGCCGTACCAAGCGTTCCTGTACCTCGACCCCCACACGGAAACCTACGTCAGGGTCCATTTCCTCGATGAGGACCTGAACCTCGATACCGAGTGGAAATTCAACGGCTTCCTCACCGTGAACCTTGAGGAAATCCTCTAAGAAGGAGGTACGAGAACATGGGCTATCACGCACAGAAAACCGTCACGTCCACCCCCATCGAGGCCTGTGTGGGGAGTGGGGCGATGGTGACCAGGAACCGCCTCGTGATCAAGAACGTCGGGCCGTTCAACCTCTACTACGCCTATGAATCGGCTGACGCGACATCGGCGAAGGGGATGCTCCTGGAACCCTACGCCTCGATGGTGTGGGAGTACGGTGGGCTGAAACCGGGGAAGCCGGATCACGTCTACGTGGCGTGCGCCACCGGGGAAACGGCCACCGTCTGCATCGAGGAATACTAGGAGAGTGAGGCCCCGTGCGAATCGACGCGTTCCATGGAAAGCTGGAACTGTTCAAGGCTTCGGCCTACGAAAACTGCTGGACCCTCTACGACCCGGACGGCAACCCCGTCGACCTGTCCACGTTCACCGGGAAATTCCGGCTGTGGGCCACCCGGGATGCCTCGACCCCGCTGATCGACGTGGACACGGCAGACGGCGGGATCACGCTGGACGCCCTCGGCAACGTGGCCCTCTTTCTGTCGGACAACGACACGGACATCGCGGCCACGGAGGACAATCCCTACCTGTGGAATGTCATGGTGAACGACGGCTCCAACGACTACCTCATAGCAGAGGGGCCGGGCCTCGTTCACGACAAATCCAGGGCATAAGGAGGCGAGGACATGGTAACGGTAGTGAAAGGAAGCCGGGGCATGGTCCTCGGCAGATCCGTGGCTTGCGGAGTGGAGGCCCTGGATCGTCATGTCGTGAGGTTGTCGAACCAGATGGCGGGCCTCCCCCGCACGGGACTTGTCGGTGCGTGGGACTTCGCCATCGGGTGGACACCTCGTGTGGGTTCGTTCGCC
>MWAR01000064.1 GCA_002068715.1 bacterium ADurb.Bin374 | reverse complement strand
TGCAAGCCGTAATGGATGCCGAACGCGCCATGGGCCACCAGGTCATCGACGTCTCGGCGGACCACTGCGGCTGGGATGTCACGAGCCTGCCCCCCGCGACCGATGGCGAACTGCCCCGGGTGCGCCACATCGAGGTGAAGGGCCGCGCGAAAGGCGCCGACACGATCACGGTCACCCGGAACGAGATCCTGTATGGCTTCAACCAGGGCGACAAGTTCCTGCTTGCGATCGTGCTGGTCGGTCCCGACGGCGCCGCCGAAGGCCCATACTACGTCGCCGACCCGTTCGACCGCGAGCCCGGCTGGGCCGAAACCAGCATCAACTTCGATCTCAACCGCCTCCTCTCCCGCGCCGGACAGCCCCAACAGAAGAATCTTCGTCTCAACTAACGGATATGGTAAAATCTGTTAGTAACACTCAGGCGAAGTAACAAAATGTCATTTACATGAAAAGAACCACGGTTGGAGCCTATGAGCCGAGCTTTGCCGCCGGCGAGAACTGCCATGCGTTCGTTCCGGCGGCGCTTCCGCCCGACCCGCCGCTGGCGATCGACGCCTTTCTCCAGGAAAAACTCGACCGCGCGCATCTTGCGCTCGGACAGTTGAACGGTGTTTCCCGCTTCCTTCCTGACGCGAGCACCCTGCTGTATACCTTCATCCGAAAGGAAGCCGTGCTCTCCTCGAATATCGAGGGAACGCAGTCATCCCTCTCGGATCTTTTGATGTTTGAAGCGGATGCCGCCCCGGGCGTTCCTATCGACGACGTCCGGGAAGTATCGAGTTACGTCCAGGCTCTGGAAACGGGAATGGCGTTGCTTGCGCAGGGCCTGCCGCCTTCGACCCGCCTGCTCCTCGCTTGCCATCGTGATCTGCTGGCCCAGGGACGGGGCTCTCAGAAAGCGCCGGGCGAATTCCGGAAGACGCAGAACTGGATCGGCGGCGACCGGCCCAGCCGTGCCTCCTTCGTTCCGCCGCCCCCGTTGCGGGTGATGGAGTGCTGGGGCCACCTCGAAAACTTCCTGAACGATATCCCTTCCCGGACATCGCCGCTCATCAAGGCGGCTCTCGCCCATGTCCAGTTCGAAACGATCCACCCGTTCCATGACGGGAACGGGCGTATCGGCCGACTGCTCATTCCACTGGTCCTGATCCACGACAGGATTCTCCAACACCCGTTATTATATGTGAGCTTATATTTCAAGCGGCACAGGCAGACCTATTACGATCTTCTCCAGAAAGTGCGAACCGAGGGCGACTGGGAAGCATGGCTCGGCTTTTTCGCCGATGCAGTGACGGTATCGGCCACTGAAGCCGTTGGTCTGACCGAACTGTTGAACGGCCTGACGGCCCAGGATCGTGAAAAGGTGAAAGCCGCGGGCCGGCCTGGAATTTCGGCACTGCAAGTGCTCGACTGCTTTATCCGGCGCCCGCTTCTGAACTCGAACCAGGTGCAGAAACTGACAAAATTCGCCCTGCCGACGATCCTGCGGGGATTCAAACTGCTCGAAGAGCTCGGAATAATCCGTGAAATAACGAACCGTCAGCGCAACCGTCTGTATTGCTACGGAAAATATCTCGACCTGCTGAACAAGGAGCCCGACAGTCATGGCACAGATCAAGAGTCCGCGGAAGCTGATTGAGGTTGCGTTGCCGCTCGACGATATTAACGAGGCATGTGCCTACGAGAAAATGCCTGGAATTGGGCCTCATCCTCGCGGAATTCATCATTGGTGGGCGCGGCGGCCGCTGGCGGCGGCGCGGGCGGTCATCTTCGCCCAGGTGGTCAACGATCCCGGCTATGAGCGGCACCTCCAGCGGGGCATGAACAAAGAGAAGGCGGCCGCCGAGCGGGAGCGGCTGTTCCGGATCATCCGCGACCTGGTTCTGTGGGAAAACACCACCAACGAGCGGGTGCTCGAAGAGGCGCGGGAAGAGATCCGCAAGAGCTGGCGGGAGACCTGCGAGCTGAACAAAGACCACCCCCGGGCGGCCGAGCTGTTCAACCCCGAGAGGCTCCCGGCGTTTCACGATCCCTTCGCGGGCGGCGGAGCTCTGCCGCTCGAAGCCCAGCGGCTGGGTCTCGAAGCCTGGGCCTCGGATCTGAACCCCGTCGCGGTGCTGATCAACAAGGCGATGATCGAGATCCCGCCGAAGTTCGCCGGTCGGGCCCCCGTGGGGCCGATCCCGGTGGGCGAGAAGCAGAAGAAGATGGAACAGGACTGGCCGGGCGCGACCGGCTTGGCCGAAGACGTGCGGCGTTACGGCGCCTGGATGCGCCAGGAGGCCGAAAAGCGGATCGGCCACCTGTATCCGAAGGTGAAGGTCACGCCCGAGATGGCCAAAGACCGCCCCGACCTGGCCGCCTACGTCGGCGAAGAGCTCACCGTCATCGCTTGGCTCTGGGCCCGCACCGTCAAAAGCCCCAACCCCGCCTTCGCCGACGTGCATGTGCCGCTTGTGTCTTCCTTCTGGCTCTCGACGAAGAAAGGCAAGGAAGTTTGGATTGAACCTGTTATCGACGGGAAAAACTATCGATTTGTCGTTAGAGTCGGAGGAAAGCCCAAGATTGAAGAACTCGTGAATCGCAAAGGTGGCACATGTTTGCTGTCTGGTTCCCCGATGCCATTTACGCACATTCGTGCCGAGGGCCAAGCCGGAAGAATGGGTGTTCGTCTTTTTGCCGTTGTGGCTGAGGGTTCGAGAGGTCGAGTGTATTTGTCTCCGTCTGATGAACAGGTAAAGAAAGCAGCAGAAGCACATCCTGAGTGGAGACCGGATGCCTTGCTTCCGAATAATCCCCGGGATTTCAAAACGCCTAACTATGGTATGAAAAAATTCGGGGATCTGTTCACGGATCGGCAGTTGGTGGCATTGACGATGTTCTCTGATCTGGTGCAGGAAGCCCGGGCAAAAGTCATCGAAGACGCCTGCGTCTCCGGCTGGACCGACGACGGCCTCCCCCTCGACCAGGGCGGCACAAGGGCGTCAGCATACGCTGATGCAATCGCTACATATCTTGCCTTCGCCGTTGACAGATGTTCAGATTTTTCGAACAGTGCTACTCGTTGGGTGCCTGGAAATCAAAAAGTAATGAATCTTTTTGGGAAACAGGCTATTGCCATGACATGGGATTTTCCAGAGGCAGCACCACTTGCGAACACTGTTGGTGGTCTTGTCACTATTACTGATTATATAAGCAAATGTATCATAAAACTGCCTCGCGGTGCGGTTGAAGGAAATACGTTACAAGCAGATGCCTGTGTATGTCATGCTGTAAAAAATAAAGTTGTTTCAACTGACCCACCATATTATGACAATATCGGCTATGCAGATTTGGCAGATTTTTTTTACGTTTGGCTCCGTCGTTCTTTGAAGACAATATACCCACGTTTATTTGAAACAATGGCTGTTCCAAAGGCTGAAGAATTGGTCGCAACACCATATCGGCATGGCAGCAAAGAAAAAGCTGAAACCTTTTTTCTTGGCGGAATGACGACTGCGATTCATAATCTTGTATTGCAGACCCATCCTGGGTTTCCCGTTTCAATTTACTATGCGTTCAAACAATCCGAAACAAACGAAGTCGGAGGAACAAGTTCTACAGGCTGGGAAACATTTCTTGAAGCTGTAATCAAAAGCGGATTTGCTCTCACGGGGACTTGGCCTATTCGAAGCGAGCAAAGTAGCAGAATCATTGGAATGAACACCAACGCATTGGCATCCTCCATCGTCCTGGTCTGCCGCAAGCGGCCGGTGGATGCCGAGACGATCTCCCGGCGCGAGTTCATCCGGGAACTCGATGCGGTTCTTCCCGAGGCGCTCGACGAGATGACGCGGGGAGTGAAGGGCGTTTCCCCCGTCGCGCCGGTCGATCTTTCGCAGGCGATCATCGGGCCCGGCATGGCGATTTTCTCGAAATACAAGGCCGTTCTCGAAGCCGACGGCTCGCCCATGACGGTGAAGACGGCCCTCACCCTCATCAACCGCTTCCTCGCCGAAGACGACTTTGACCACGACACCCAGTTCTGCCTGCACTGGTTCGAAACCCACGGCTGGAACGCC
>MWAR01000063.1 GCA_002068715.1 bacterium ADurb.Bin374 | reverse complement strand
AGGTCGCCCTCGGCTCAAAAAAACTTTCGAATCTGAAAAAATGTTCAGAAATTATACAGGAAGGTGACTCCTCTCCCCGTTTTCAGGACATTCCTGTCCCCTATCAGGTGAGGAGTCACCCTCGAATCGCATTCATTGCATGGTCTCTTCCTTCGACAGGATTCTCGTGAGTATGTCTCGCGACGGTAGCGACTGTCAGGCTGCTTTGCCGGGGCGGATGTTCTCGTTTTTCAGGCCGTCGAGATAATCGGCCCACTCCTGCATCATCTTCCGGCGCTCGTCGATGTATTGGGCTCGGTTATAGGCTGTGCCGTTCATGTCTGGAACGGCGTGCGTAAGCTGTTTCTCTACGACTTCTGTTGGGATCTTCAAGGTTTCCCGTATTCTCGTGAGCGCCATTGCGCGGAAGCCGTGCGCTGTCATCGTTCCTTTCTCGAAGCCCATGGCGCGGATCGCCGCAAGGACGGCGTTATTGCTCATCGGCCGGTCGAAGCTGCGGGCGGACGGGAACACATATTCGCCGGCACCGGTGAAGTTGTGCAGTTCGCGAAGGATGGCGATAGCCTGATGACACAACGGAACGATATGCAGGATGGGGACTTCCCGACTTTTCACCCGCTTGCTTACCCAGAATTGAAATACTCTGGCGTCAAGATCGACGTGTTCCCAGCGAGAATGCCTTATCTCACCCGGCCGCGCAAAGAACAACGCCGATAGCTTCAGCGCCGCGCGAACGATCACGGAGCCATTGTAGCCCTCGATTGCCCGCATCAGTTGACCGACTTCTTCGGGTTTCGTGATTGCGGCAAAATGCTTCGGTGCCATCTTGGGGAATTCGCCTTTCAAGTCCCAAGTCGGATTACTCGTAATCAGATTTCTTGTCCGGGCAAACCGGAAGATCCGACTGCAGTCAATGAACGCCCGACGGGCCGTCTCATGAAGCCCCCGGCCTTTGTGCCCGAGACTCTCATCGCCACGGTCACGGATTTTCCCCAGCGCTTCAAGAACGTCCGCCGTCGTGATGTCGGCAATTGGCCGCTTCCCGAGTAAGGGGAATACGTTACGTTCAAGCCGACGGATAATCACTTTTGCGTAATCTTCCACCCAGCCCGAGCGGTTCGCCTCGAACCAGAGACGCCCGACGGCCTCGAAGGTATTGAGCGCCGCCTTCCCCCTCTCGATAGTTTCGGCATTGCGCTTGGCTTGTGGGTCGATCCCGGCGTCCCGTAGCTTTTGGGCTTCATCCCTGAGCCGCCGAGCGTCCTGGATGGTTACGCCGGGGTATGCCCCCAGGGCGAGATTCTTTTCCTTCCCGTCCACCCAGTATCGGAACCGCCACAGCTTTGAGCCGTTCGGCTGATGCAAAAGGTAAAGCCCGTCCTCGTCGTATTGCTTCTTTTTCTTGTAAGCAGCGATAGACCGTTCTGTTATCCGCACCGGGGTATCACCTCCACGCAAAATGACCGATACCCCGGTTTGATACCCCGGTTTGAACAAAATAGAAACGACGAAATCGGACGAAATTGGATGGATAAAAACGAAAAAACCCGCTGTTTAGGCGGGTTTTCGTGTGATATCGTAGGATATCGGAATAAGAAAGAATAGCCCCAGGGGGACTCGAACCCCCGCTCTCAGCCTTGAGAGGGCTGCGTGTTAGCCGGTTACACCATGGGGCCAGAAAAAATTTAGCGGCTGGGGAGCAGGGACTCGAACCCCAATAGGCAGATCCAGAGTCTGCAGTCCTACCATTAGACGACTCCCCAATGGACGTTCTTGATGGTAACATGCATTGTTTCCCAAGTCAAGAGGCTTTTCGAAAAAATCGATCCGTGGGCCAGGAGGTTGTATCGCGGTCATGTGGTGGCTGGTTCCTGAGGCGGCGTCTCCGGGGAGAAACCGGCGGAGTTGTTCTGCGCCAAGCGTTTCGGAGTCGGTCTCGTAAGAAGCGCGTGATACAGGAACACCGCGCACGGAACGCCGAGCAGGAGGCCCCAGATTCCGAAGAAATACTCGGAAAATACGAGGATGCTTACGGCCACGAACGGATGAAGCGACAGATGGCCGCCGACGATCCGGGGATTCAGGATATATGCCTCTATAAAATGAATGACCGTGATAAGGATCGCACTGTAGAAAACCAGGAGGAAACCGTCTGCCTTGTAGGCCAGCAGACAGATCGGGGCGCTCGAGATGAAGACGCCCAGGACGGGGATGAAGCTGCAGATGAAGACGAAAACGCTCAGGAACAGTTTACTCGGGATGCCGAGGAACGTCAGGCCGATCAGGGTGAGGAAGGTGTTCACCCAGGCAATGATGATCTGAGCCTCGAATGCCCGCCCCACGATGTCGCCGAACTCCTGGATGCGGGGCCCCAGGATGCGGTATACCTTCCGGAGGCGAGTGTTTTCGAGGCTTCTGACCTCTCGCGAAAATCGGTCGAAATCCCACAGGATGAGGAAACTGAATATAACGGCAAGAATAAAATGGAACGAGATCCGGAATATGTCCTGGATGAACAGGGTGAACCGCTGGAGCATTTTTCCGAACCATTCCTTGAACCCTTCCTCGACGCCGGCTCCCTGGATGAACCCGGCGAGGTCCTCGTCCTGCATCAATCCCTTGATCTGCTGGATGACCTTGTCCTTCGTCTCGGGGATTTCCTTGTACATGATCTTGCCTTCCTGGTAGACCTTCGGAACGACGATCATGCCCATCGTCGTCATGATGATCGCGAGGACGAGATACACCTCGAGAACGACGGCCCAGCGCGGCCACTGGATGCGTCCGTGCAGGTAGTTGACCAGGGAGTTCAGGGTGTATGACAGAATGAACGTGAGGAAAATCAGCGAGAGGAAGTTCGACAGGTAGTAACTGATCGCGGCAAAACCGCTCCAGGTGAGAACAACCTGGATCTGTCTCCAGTATCGGCCAAACCAGGTTTTCTGTTCCTCAGGGATACGGTTGTTCGGCGCGGGGGGCGGGGCGGGATTCTGTTCTTGAACAGACACGGCTTCCGTGGTCATTCGCGTCTCCGACTGTATGCGATCTGGTTTTCCCACCACCCGTCGAGAACGCCTGCCCGGGCGAGAGCGCGCAGCCTGTCGCGCGCGGAAGGCGCGATCGGTTCGGCGACTTGGTCGGCCCAGCGGGCGCCGGCGAGCGGCATGAAGGTGTGCATGTGAATACGGACCCCGTAATCATGGACCAATCGTTCCATGAACGTCAAGAGCTCTTCCTGCTGTTCAGGCGTTTCTCCAGGCATCCCGATGATGAAATCGACGTGGGCCCGGAACCGGAACTCGCGGAGCAGTTCGATCGCGCGAACTGCCTGCGCTATCGTGTGCCCTCTGCCAATGTTCCGAAGCCGGCTGTCGAACGGTGACTGGATGCCCATGACGATCGTGTTGTTCGAGAGGAACGGGCGGACCAGCTCGAGCACCTCCCGCGTTACGAAATCGGGCCGCACTTCCGACGGAAACGATCCGAGGCTGATCTCGGGAACCCCGATGCGCTTGAGTCCGCTCAAGAGGGCGTGCAGGGCCTCGAGATTCGCCGTGCGCCCGTCGACCGAGCCGTAGGCGAACGCGTTCGATGCCAGGAACTTGATGCGCTTGCGGGCCGTCGCATGCCGAAGATACGCCGAGGCGATCTCGAGAACGTGCGCGACGCTCCGGTGCCTGAGCGTGCCCTTGTGAAGCGCCGGGACGGCGCAGAAGGCACATCCGTAGATGCAGCCGCGGCTCAATTCGATCGGGGGAAGATATCGAGCGATGGGATGAAATCCCGGGTAACGGTCGAGATCGACCTGGCCGGGCGGCGTGCGATGAAGCCCCGTTGGCCTGCCGCCGTCGAGCCATTGGTGCAGGAGTTCCGGGAAGAGCTCCTCGCCTTCACCGGCGAGAACGAGGTCGAAACCCATCTGCTCGACGGCCGCCGTGTTGAGGGTCGCTTCGGCGCCTCCGACCCAGATGTCGATCGTGCGGCCGTTTTCCCCGACGAGCGCCCTGATGTTCTGCACTTCGGCGCTGACGGCGTCCTTGTGAGGCATCATGAACGA
>MWAR01000062.1 GCA_002068715.1 bacterium ADurb.Bin374 | reverse complement strand
CCCCGCCTGATGACGGATGGCCGCATCGACATCAACGGTCACGCCGAGAAGTTCGATGCTTCCATCCGGAATGGACGGCATCCACGGACGGCCGTCGCCCTGACTGCCACTGGAGAACTGCTGTTCATCGTCGTGGACGGACGCTCGAAACGCAGCGCCGGAATGACCCTGGCCGAACTTGCCTCCTATGTAAAAAAACTCGGCGGATTGCGCGCCATCAATCTCGATGGCGGCGGTTCTTCGTCGATGTTCATCCGTGACCGGATCGTGAACAGGCCGTCGGATGGAAAGGAACGACCCATTTCCAATGGAATACTCATTACGACGCGCTGAAGTGCGCTCTCTGCTCTGGTGCCGGCTGCTCGTGCTGCTGGCTGTTTTTGCCGTTATCGGCTCTCCGGGCGGCGCGGCGGAAGAGATGCTGCTGCTCAGGGACCTGAAGGTCGGGATGAAGGGGTTCGGCAAGACCGTCATCCACGGCCGGGATATCGAAACCTTCAACGTCGAAGTGATGGGCATTCTCTCGAACAACAAAATCAACGAAAATGTCCTGATCAGCGGAAAGTCGATCCTCGTGCGTGTTGCCGGGAAAGTGATCGACGATGCCGGCGGGATCGCCGCGGGAATGAGCGGCAGCCCAATCTACATCAATAACAAACTCATCGGCGGTCTCAGTTCCGGCTGGGTCATGACCGATCACACCGTCGGACTCGTCACGCCGATCGAGGAGATGCTCGAGATCTGGGACTATCCCCTGATGACCGGCCGGTCAGCCGATCCGGATGCCCCGGTGCGCTGGAGTTGCTCCGAACCGATCCGCATGGGCGGCCGGGAGATCCGCGGCATCGTCGAATGCGACGACCCGGCAGCGCTCGGAAGGGATGTCGCTCCGGATGAAGCCGTTTTCATGCGTGCGGCGGCCCCCGTTGTCATACAGGGACTGTGTGAAAAAGCCATCGACGCCCTGAACGGTCGGAACAAGAACAGGAAATTCAAGATGGTGCCCGTTCCGGCTAGTGTCGGCCCGTTGCCCTCGCTGCCGACGATCCCGAACCAGGCGTCGGGGGCTTCCGGCATCTCCGATCCTCTCGAACCCGGCTCGGCGATCGGCGTCCAGCTGGCGCGCGGCGACATCAACCTGACGACGCTCGGCACGCTCACATACCGCGATGGAAAGCGGATTCTGGCGTTCGCTCACCCCTTCATGAAGAAGGGGAACGTCTCGTTCCTGATGACGGGAGCGCATGTCTATCACTGTTTCTCTAGCGTTGAAATGCCCTTCAAGATCGGCGCGCCGACCGACGTGCTCGGCATCATCACCCAGGACCGGGAGAAGGGAATCGCGGGCGAGGTCGGCCGCTTTCCCGTCATGATTCCGATTCAGATCGATGTGACGGACAAGGACCTCAAACGGACCCGAAGCATCAATTTCCAGATCGTGCGCGATCCGGAAGTGCTGACTTCCGTCCTCGAATCCACGCTCGTTCAATCTATAGAGGGTGTTATAGATCGCGGCGGCGAAGGCACGGCGCTGATGGGCATTGCCCTCGAATGCACTGGCAGTTCCGGCCAGAAATACAATCTGCGCCGGGAAAACCTGTTTTATTCGCGGGACGACATTGTCGGATCGCTGATCGAAGAGGTGACCGGCCTGTTCGACACACTGACCGGCAACGAGCTCGAGGAGGTCTGGCCGACCCGGCTGATGCTGAAAATCGAGGTCGAAAAACGGCGCCGCACGATGACGGTCGAGAAGGTCGAAGTGAAGAACACCTCGATCACACCTGGCGGCATGCTCGAGGTGTGGGTCTCGATGCGGCCATACCGCGAAAAGAGTGTCGTACGGAAAGTGCGGTTGCCGATTCCCCTCGAAATCGGCAAGGAGAATCTGACGCTGACCGTATACGGTCTCACGATGAACCGCTCGGAAGAGGGCGTCTCGTCCGACACGCCGGTGAAAGAGGGCGGCAAGGCAGGCCGCGAGAAGACCCGGTTCGAGGAAACGGCGCATGACACCTTTGAAAGCACGATCCGGTCGTGGGTGAGCGCGCCGCGCAACTCGGACCTGGTGTTTCAGTTGGCCGTGGAAGGTGACGAATCGAAAAAAGTGAAGATCGACGGCAGAGAATTTCTCACCGAACCGACCAGCCTGGTCGTTCTGGGCAGGGTCGACAGCACGATCACCCTGAGCGAGGACTGAACCGTGATCCTTGTGAACCTGGCTCGAAGCTTCGTCGAACTGTTCGGGAATCTGGCGCTTCTGTTCCTCCAGTCGCTGTACTGGACGTTTCACAGTCTCCGGACAGGCAGATTCGGATTCGGCAATCTCATCGAACAGATGTCCAGAATCGGCGTCGACTCGCTGCCGATGGTCATGATCACCGGCTTTTCGACGGGTGCCGTTCTCGTCGTCCAGATCGGATACCAGTTCACCCAGCTCGGCGCCGAACGCTACGTCGGCGGCGTCGTCAGCCTCGCGATGGCCCGCGAGCTTGCGCCCATTCTCACCTCGATCGTCGTCGCTGGCCGCGTCGGATCGGCCATCGCGGCCGAGCTCGGCACCATGAAGATCACCGAGCAGATCGACGCGCTCGAGACGATGGCGACCAATCCCGTCGATTACCTCGTCGTGCCGCGGTTCTGGGGCTGCACGCTGATGCTGTTCATGCTGACGATCTTCACGAACATCGTCGGCGCGATCGGCGGCTCGATCGTCGCGGTCTACCAGATCGGCCAGACCCTGACCACCTTCAGCGACTCGATCCTGCAGAACCTCAAGATCTACGACCTGATGGGTGGTCTGTTCAAGGCGATGGTGTTCGGCGCCCTCATCGGCATCATCGGCTGCTACAAGGGATTCACGACCGAAGGCGGCGCCGAGGGCGTCGGCAAGAGCACCACGGGCGCCGTCGTGCTCGCGATCATGTTCATCCTCGCCGTCAACTACTTTCTGACAGTCGGCATAAACAACTTCAACATGGCATACCTGCAATGATCATCATTTCGAACCTGTCGAAAGCGTTCGGCTCCAAACGGGTGCTGAGCGGAATAAATCTGAAGATATACAAAGGCGAGTCGCTCGTCATCCTCGGCCCGTCGGGATGCGGCAAGAGCGTTCTTCTCAAGCATATCATCGGCCTGCTCAAGCCCGACGAGGGCCAGGTGCTCATCGACGGCGAGGACATCACGACCTTCAGCCAGATGCGCCTCGACGGCCTGCGCATGCGCATGGGCATGCTGTTCCAGTCGGCCGCCCTGTTCGATTCCCTCACGGTCGAGGAGAACATCGCCTTCGGCCTTCGCAAGCACACTAACCTTTCGAATCTCGCGATTCACCACATCGTCTCGGAAAAGCTCGAGATGGTGGGACTGCCGGGTTCCAACAATCTCATGCCGAGCGAACTCTCGGGCGGCATGCGCAAGCGCGTCGGCCTCGCCCGCGCCATCGCGATGGAACCGGAGATCATCCTCTACGATGAACCCACGACCGGTCTCGATCCGATCATGACGTCGGCGATCGACGAGTTGCACCTCAGCCTGAAGAAGCGGCTGGGCGTCACCTCGATCGTCGTCACGCACGATCTCGGCTCCGCGTATCGGGTCTGTGACCGTCTGGCCCTGCATTACGGCGGCAAGATCGTCGCCATAGGCACGAAGGAAGAGATCATCAATTCACCCGATCCTGTCGTCCAGCAATTCATCCGCGGCGAAGCCAAGGGTCCCATGACGCTCCTGTGAAGGCGAGGAAACAGCAATGAACTCAACATTCAAAGTCGGAATCATCACTCTCATCGCCACTTTTCTGCTGGTGTACATGGTGTTCATCATCGGGGACATCCAGCTGACGGAGCGCGGCTATCGATTTTACGTGACCTTTTACTCGGTCAACGGCCTGAGCACCGGCGCTTCCGTGTCGATGGCCGGCGTCAAGATCGGAAAAGTCGAGAGCATAGAGATCCGCGACGACCAGGTCGTCGTCAAGTGCTATGTACGAGAAAAACGCCATCGCATCAGGAACCGCAACACCTTCACGATCGGAACCGCCGGCCTGAT
>MWAR01000061.1 GCA_002068715.1 bacterium ADurb.Bin374 | reverse complement strand
TGAGCAACGGCGATATCGCCGCCGCGACGGAAGACGGGGTATACATTTTCGGAGGCACCACGCGCGACTACTCCGGCGGATCCTACCTCAAGATCGCATCCGGCTCGGCCAAAGGTATCGCGTGGGACAGGAAAGATCCGAATTACGTGTACATCAGCCGCGACACCGGGATAGAGAGAATCATCGATCCCTACGGGGGAACGCCGCAGCACGATCTTCTGTATCTACGCGCCTACCGAGAATGGCAGAAGAGAACCGATAACACCGCAAGCCCACCGGTGGATGTCTATGCCTATTCATACGAGATACAATACCTGTATGGCGCTCCTTTCAGGGCTCTTGCCCTTTCCTTCTCGGATCCCGACAGATTGTATTTCGGCAACGATAATGGGGAAATAGGCCTGTTCACGTCGTCCCGAACGATTCCCTCACCTCTCGTCGCCTTCAGTAACTCACCGATTTTCTCTGCAGCCGACGGCGTGAATACAAACAACGGAAGCGGCTATTACATGTCTCCGGGGCTTACCGGCCATCCCCGTTCGACGATCTCCGGCAACCTGACCGACATCTCGATCGACCCCAACAGTCCCTGGACCCTTCTCGCAGCCACTTCCAGGGGCCTGTATCGCAGCACCGACAACGCGGCTAACTTCTCCGCGATCGCGAACGACATCAACACCCGCGGCACTCTGATCGATCCGACCAACGTCACGTATTTCTTCTACGGCGCTGAAAACGGCCTCTACCGGTCGAAAGATGCCGGCACCACCTGGAACCAGATCAAGTCAGGCCTTTCGAGCCATCTCGTCATCAACTGCTTCACCCAGTCCGAGGGGCCGCCCGGCTCGAAGCGGCGCATCTGGGTCGGCACCACCGGCGGAGTTTACGCCGGCGCCAAATCGCTCGACCTGTACTGAGCCGTCACCAGCTGCCTCCGCGTATCCGCTGAACGCGGTTGTTTCCCCGTTCGACCACATACAGGTCGTTCTCGATGACGGCAATGCCCCACGGCTCGGAGAACTCGCCAAGCTGGGTTCCTGGCCGGCCGAACCGATAAAGCGTATTGCCGTTCATGTCGAACATGACGATCTGCCCGCTTGCGGGATCGGTGGCATAGATTTTCGTCGCGGAGATGCAGAACGAGGCACCGGGAGCCCCAATATTGTAACTGGTATAGGAAGTGTTGAGTTCCTTGTCATACACGGAAATTCGACCAAGCCCCTGTTCGAGAATGTAGACTCGCTGGTCGGAGGCGTTGAACCGCACGGCCGCAGGAGCGCTGAGCCCGGTCTTCTTGCTGTAGAACGCATCGTTCGGAATATCCCATTTTACGACTCTCCCGTTGGCACGGTCCGCGATATAGAATACCGAAGCCTCCACTGCATCGACATTTCCCACAATCTGCATGTCGGTTGGATGATCGAGCTGATCATCGCTGCCACCAAGCGGAAATTGATATGTTTTCGCCGGCTTGATCATTTTCTCCGCCAGATTGCCAGCAGAGAATCGTTTTATCCGACTCGTTCCGGCACCGATATCCATTTCCAGAGAATAGACGGAATCACCTGCACCGGAGATGGTTATCAGGCTGTTCGTTAATAAGCCAACGGCTGTCAGATTCTGAGAGACCGTCGCCGGATCGGGCTCGAGCATCAGATCGCCGCTCGCGGTGAGCAGCCTGCCCCGCTTGAATTTGACGATTTCAGAATTCGAGGCGTTCGCGACGAACACTGTATCCAGGTCATATCCGACGATTCCCGTCGGATTCGAAAGTCCTCGAGAAATCCTGGAATTATCATAAATTTCCGCATCCCAGACCCAGAATTGAATCGTTGTCGTGGCTACCGAGCCGAAGTTGTCCGTCGAGGTGAGGACCACCGTCTGCGTACCAGGATTTTCGATATTCAACGAGAGGGACGCTCCCGTGGTTCTGAAATTCCCAGGCGGGAAATACCACGAGAGGCTTGCCGCAGGCTGTATTCCTCCCAGTTCGTAATCCGTTCCCGTCGCATTTAGAACGATCGGAATTCCAGGGCTGGCAATGAAGATCGGAATATCGCCAGGCGCGGTTGCATACTGGGCAGGATTCACTATCAGCGCGGTAGCGGTCGGCAGTCGATTCACCAGAATCGTCATGCTGTTCAGGCTCTCAAAATCGGCGCTGTCGGTGCCGACGTAGGTGATCGTGCGCCGGCCGCTTGCGATGGCGTTCGTCGTGGCCGATTCGCCGGTTCCGAATGCGTTCGTCTCGTCCCAATACCAGTTCATGACGATCGTGGTGCCGGACGAGTCGGGAACCGCCGTGAATGTGGTATCGATACCGGTATCGACGCGCGTTCCTGAAGCCGGAGAGGTGATCTCCGACACGGGGTATCCGATGAAGATGGTACGAGTGACGGAGGCTTCCAGTCCCAACTCGTCGGTTGCCCACAGGGCGATCCGATGTGAGCCGGTCGCAAGCTCGCCGGCAGCGATATTCACGTTTGTGCCGGTTTTCCAGGGAGCCCCGTCGAGATACCACTTCAGATTCGCGGAAGGCACCGGCAGGTTCGTGCTCTGCGTGGCTGCTCCGATCATCGAGTAGGCATGTCCCCCGAACACGATGTCGCCGTTCTGCACGGCGACGCCGCTTCCCCAGGAGAGAGCGACGGTTGGCGGGTCATCGACGAGGATCTGGATGGTGTGCGTCGCGCCACGGCCCAGCCGATCAGTGCCGGCGTAGGAGATCGTATGAAGCCCGATCGCAGGCGCATACGACACCGAGTCGCCGGTGCCGAACTCGACGCCGTCGTCATACCACCGCATCGCGATCGTGTCCGTCGAGGGCGGAACGGCATTGAACGTGACGTTCGAACCGCCGGTGAACTGTGTTCCCGAAGCCGGGCTCTGAATGGACGGGAGGGTATACCCGAAATAGATGGAGCTCGTCGCGGCTGAAGCAATGCCGCTGGAATCGACCGCCACGAGGCCGATACGGTGTAGCCCCGTCGCCACCTCCGCCGGCGCGACGAGATTCGGCGAGTTGGTCTTCCAGAAGGTTCCGTCGAGATACCAGGTCAGATTTCCGGAAGGAATGGGCGCCAGGGTGACGGCCTCCGTGGCCATGCCGATCAGGTTGATGCCATCTCCACCGAACAGGCACGTCCCGTCCGGTGGCGTAATCGCGAGGCCGGGCTTGGCCCTGACCAGGACCATGATGTCGTCGCGGTTCCCGATCCCTGCTGTATCAGTACCTATATAGCTTACGTAATGCCATCCAAGTGAAGGGGAATCCGTCGAAACCATCGTCGTGTTTCCAAGCAACCGCCGTCCCGGTGAGTCGTAATCGAGCCACCACTGCATCGGGATCGCCCCGTCCGCCACAGGCGCTCCGTTGAGAACGAGCTGCTCCGACGGATCGAACGTCGTCCCCGATGCCGGGCTGGTGATCTCGGGAAGCGGGTATTCGATCGTGATGTCGTGCGACACCGAACCGATCGCCCCTCCGAGGAGGCTCTGGCCTTCAAGCGTGACGCGCCTGGCGCCGGCGGTTTCGACACCGGATTCCAGGTCGAATGCCGCGGTGGACGTCCTCCAGGGAGTGTCCCCGAGGGAATCGATATACCAGGTCATGCGCGCGGCCGGCAAAGGGCTGACGCCGTCGGAATCGGTTCCTATCCCGCGAAATGGAATTACGGTCCCGATGAAGAAGACGCTTCCCGAAACGGGCGTGAATGCCACGAGCGGAAGGTTTTCGATGGTGAGATCCACGGAATTCGCGCTGACGACTCCCTGGCTGTCCGTGCCCACGTAGGTTACCCTATGACGCCCTGCCGGGAACGTATACGTGAGGGGCGTCGCGTCACCGATCTTTTCGGCCCCTGCCCCACCCCAGTTTTTCCACCACTCCATCGTCAGAGCGCCCGTCGACGAAGGGTTCGCCGACAGGGTGACGGGTGTTCCGATATCGACACGGGTTTCATCGGCAGGGCTCGTGATGGATGAGTGCGCAATGCGAACGTGGAACTGGTGGGTTGCGCTTCCGATCGAGG
>MWAR01000060.1 GCA_002068715.1 bacterium ADurb.Bin374 | reverse complement strand
TTTCCCGGGGGTGGGTGGCAAGGGGGCGGGGGCTTTCGTATGGTTGGACGCGTTCATCGTGTTCGCCAAAGTGCTATTATATGCTATTATAACATATCAAGTCGCATTGTGACATTCTTTTCCAAGGGAGGAGCAGGGAAGATGATGCGTTACTACAGGTCGTGGGGTATCGGTCTGCTGGCGGCGCTTTTCGTATGCGCCGGGATCCTGCCGACGATGGGGGAGACCGGGCGTTCGCCGGACTCGATCAAACGTCTGGTCGTACTGTTTCCGCAGATCGTGGGAGCCGTCTATCTGCTGGGGTTGCAGGATGTCGTCGTCGGCATGCCCAGAGAACGCCTGAAAATGGACCGCGACGGGAAAGACGGATTTTATTCCAGGTTCGCGCCGAACATCGACTCCGCCGTGGATGTCGGCTACCCCGGCAAGCCGAATATGGAAACGCTGTTCGCGCTGAATCCCGACCTGGTGCTGAGCACGGATGAAACCGTGCATCCGAGCCCGGCCAACAAGCTGCTGCGGGAAAACGGCATCGAGGTTCTCGCCCTGAAGGCCGGCTTTGGCTCGATGGACGAGTGGCTGTCAGCGATCAGGCTGATCGCGAAAACCACCGGCCGGGACGGGCGGGCTCTGCGATACGAGGCCTTCCTGCGAGAGCGGCTGCGGCTCGTGAAGGAGCGTGTTGCACGGATTCCCGAGGAGAAAAAGCCGAAAGTCGCCCTGGTGAATTCGTTCAACGGTCAGTTGATCATCCGCGGAACGCGCACCAGATTCGGGCACGAACTCCTCCGACTGGCCGGAGGGCGAACCATCGCTTCCGGGGACAATTCGGAAGACATGAACGCGAGCGCCGAACTCCTGTTCACGTTCGATCCCGATATCGTCATCGACGATACGCAGGCGGACACTCTCGAAAAGATAGGCTGGTGGAAAAATCTGAATGCGGTGAAAAATAGTCGAGTATATAGAACTCCCCAGGACGACCCCGGCTCGTGGGTCACGAACTGGGGCATGAACACCTTTTCCCCACTGGGGCTTCTCTGGCTCGCGAAAACCTTCCACCTCGCCGAGTTCGTCGACATCGATCTCGACGCCGAACGCAACGCCTTCTACAAGGAAATATTCGGGGCCGAATACCGGCCATACCCCCCCGCCATCGAAGGCAGGTGAACGAGGTAACCGCATTCAGAATTCGAAAGTGGTGCACGATGTGTGCTGAACCATGCGAAATATTTGTGCCGATCAGTTCGGGTTGATCTGTTCGAGAGCTGTAGCAAAGGCATTGTATATGCTCCGTGACTGATGGGCGCAGAAATGAAACGGTCGTTCCAGCGCCGGGTGCTTCTTGCGTAACACATCGAGCCTGGTTGCGACGCCGTGATGGGCCTCGAGAAAGTGCCGGAGACCGCTGTTCAACAATTCACGAATGGCGGTGCGAACCTCTGAGACGAGTTGCATCGTTTCGTCCATGCGGGTGGTGAGGGCGAACAGTATGTTTGAAAGAATCGACGGGTGAGAATCGAAGAACTCGTGGATCGTGCCCAATTCGATGACAATGGCTGATACGGGCGTTATGCAGACGACATTGGCCGTTCGGCGAATGTTGCACTGTTCTCTACCGATGTTTTCCAGCGCGGCTATCTCGCCGATGATGCTTCCCGGCTGGGCGATCTGGATACGGTGTTCGTTCGAGAGGAATACTTCGACGACGCCTTGGGTGATGATGAACAGCCGGTCCCCTGGGAGGCCTTTCCGGCAAATGATCGTTCCGCTGGTGAACTGCTGGGTCTTTTCGGGGAGAACGGGAGGAGGGATGACCGCATTCCTGACTGATAGCGAGGGTTTGGAACGATATTTCTGGGCGAAATGTTCCGCCTGCTTGAAGGCTTCGTGCATGTGCATGAATTCCATGACGGAAGTGATCGTCGAAAATGTGCCGCTGCCGATCTGCTTGATTTCCTTCGTCACGGAGATGAGGGCCTGTGCTGACGTCGTCTGAAGGCGACGCAGACTATCTTCACATTCCACAAGCTTCGCAAACTGGTCGAGGGTCGCATGAAGGGTACGCGCTAGCGAGATGCACGTTTTGAGACCGATTTCCGGCCTGGAAGCCACGACCTTCTGGAGGGATTCCTCGGATGCGGGGATCGTCGTTGCTTCCGAATGGTCGAGGGAAAAGACCGAAAACTCGTGTGGCTTTTTCAGGAGGGCGCTGATCTCACCGAAGAGCTGGCCGGGCTGGTCGATGATCTCGAGAAGGACGGCGCTCGCAAGTCGTTTTGTCATGGGTATGTCGGGAGCCGTGTTGGTGAGTTTTACCTTGGCGAAGCGGCCCTGGCACAATCCGTAAAACTCCTGACGGGATTCGCCTTGAAAGAAGACAGGCTGGCCGGGGCTGAATGTCGAGTAATTCAAAAGATCATTCATATGACATCCTCTTGATCGTTCCCGGGATGGCCGGAAAGGGCTTCGGCCTGCCGTCGAGACGATCTCTCCGGCTTCTTCGTGCATTCGGCGAGCTCGAGGACGAGAATTCGGGAGCCGTCGACTTGAAGGTTATGCCCAGTAAAACAATCCGATATGTGTGTCGGTTACAAAATTTGCTTTCTCTTCCCTGAAAACCGCACCAATAAAGCCGCGACGGAAATTATCGCAGTCTGGGAGCGGATGAAAGGCTTCGGATCACGGATTCCGGACTGATCATCGTTCCGTATCCTGCATTATCTCAAGGAAAACGATGTCGAAGCGATTATTCCGTTTTCCTTCGCCGAAAGTGACACTGGGGACAAGGTGACAGCCTCGGACGGCTGGCATCTTGTCCCCGGAATGATGAAAGCCCTTAAAAGTCGAAGTCGAAGTTCACCTGAACCGTTCGGCCATACACCGGTGAGAATAGATTGCTTGCCGATGTTGTTTCGTAGCGGTCGTCAAGCAGATTCTTCACCGCAAGGGTCACCGTTCTGCCGAAGCCGGAGCGGCCGGTGAAGCGTTTTCGCACGACGAGGTTGAGGTCGGTGTAATCACCGTTCTGATACGGGAATTTCGTGTTGACGGGCTTCCCTGCGAGATTCGTTCCCGTGGTCACCGTCGTCGAGGTTTGGGTTTCACCCATGTACAATCCATACAGTTCCGCCTCGAGATTCCGGGGTCCGGTGTAGAGCAGCGAGAAGTTGTAATTGAGGCGGGGCCTCGTCGCATCGTCCGGATCATACGTCATCTGTCCGACGCCGAATCGCAGATCGAGCTTCTCGCCGAGGCCGGCCTTCAGGTTGATTTCGGAGCCCTTCACCTTCGTCGTCTGGTTCTTGAAAATGCGCATGAAGGTTCCATCGGCGAGCTGCTGCGTGCCGTTGTCGATCAGGGCGTCCTGCTTGTCGTTTGTGAAAAAGTTCAGGCCGATGCTGGTATTCCGACGATGCGCGAACGCATGTTCGTAGCCGAGATTGACGAGTTTGTCCTTCTCGTTCGTCAGATTCGAGCCGTTGGCCGTTGCATACCGGTCGACCGGCGAAACGTCGATCAGACCATATCGCAGGGCTATGGTGTCATGCTTCGTCGGCGTATAGGTAAGGCCGGTCGAGAAGTTGTTTCGCGGGTCTTCCCATTTGTCCTCGAGCACGACCGGTACGCCTGTGGCGCGGAACCGGTCTTCACGGATCATGTAGCGCTTGTCGCGGCGATAGCCGGCATCGAACAGCCACTTGTCGCGGCCGAACGGGACCTCGCCCTGGAGGTAATAGGAATACTTCTCATCCTCGTTGTCGCGATTTTCCCAGTAGAGTTTACCGGTCGGGTTGTGCCAGTGGTCG
>MWAR01000059.1 GCA_002068715.1 bacterium ADurb.Bin374 | reverse complement strand
CTCGGAGATGTTCAGATCTTCATCGGAATGTGTTTTCCGCGGGGTTGGTATCGTGCAGGTTTTATTTTCCCGCTCTGAGCATCGACACTTTCCTTCAGGGGAAAACCTGAGAATCTGATCGAAATCATCTGGGGAAAAAGTGAACCCCCCGAAAAGAACTTGAATAAGTTCGTTCGGGGGGTTCTCCTTCTTTGATGTATCGCCAAACACAACAAAGGAGGATGATTCATGTTACACCGATTTCTCCGGAATGTGGAGTTCTACTCACTCCTTCTGGCTTGCGACAAGGATCTGGCCGCACAGGCGCAAGAGCTCGGCTGTCGCCGTTGCTCTGGACAGCTTCATAAAGCTCATTATCGGCGGAAGCCTCGTGGTGGCCCCGACGAACTGGACGAAGAGTTCAGACTGCGTTTCAGTTTTTGTTGCTATTTTTGCCGAAAGCGGCTGACCCCGGCATCGCTGAGATTCCTCGGCCAGCGAGTCTACCTCGGAGCTATCCTGGTTTTCATCTCGGCGATGTTGGGGGATGCGTCACCGAGTCGGCGCCGGCGATTGCAGGCCATGTGTGGCGCAGATGCCAGGACCTTGGGCCGATGGCGCCAATGGTGGTCGGCGACGTTTTCTCAGACCGCAGTCTGGAAGACCCTCTCACCTCGACTTGCCCTGGTGGGGGTTCCCTGTCTGTCGATCCCTCGGCAACTTCTTCGGCATCAGATGGGCGGCTCGTTGATAGAAGCTATCTTGGGAGTTCTTCGGGTGCTTCTTCCCCTGTCGTCATTGTCCAGCGGGGGAGGTTCCGGATGAACATGCTTTTTCCCGGTCGAGAATTTCGCGCACAAGATGCGAATTGAAGTGCAATGACCGCATTCGTATCGTGTCGATGATGGCGAAACCCGCTATCCATCCAACACGAAAGGGCTTAACCGCAGTGAAACTCACAAAACATCGACGTCAGCAGGAGGCCTGGGGAAACTTCCGGCTCTCCGTCATCGGACAACTGCTGGCCTCTCCGCCTCCGCGGGGAGAGCTTCGGAATGCACTGGAGGTCCTCGCCAGGCAGTCATGGAAACATCCGCTCACCGAGGAGCCTGTCCATTTCACGTTCTCCACGCTCGAGGAATGGTATTACAAAGCGAAAGCCGCCCATCACAGCCCGGTCAAGGCGCTGGAATGGAAGCTTCGGCGAGATGTCGGCCGATGCCGCGTCCTGTCGGCGGTCATGCAACGAACGATTGCCGAGCTTCACCAGCAGCATCCGGGCTGGACCCACCAGCTGCACTACGACAATCTCCTCGTCATCGCCACGCAGAAATCGCTGGGAGAAGTTCCCTCGTATGCGACCGTTCGCCGCTATCGTCATGCCCACGGTCTCGTCCGGGTGAGGCCGCCTCGCAACGCCGATCGTGCAGGAGTCGCGGCCGCCCTGGAGCGTCACGAATCCCTGGAGCAGAGGGGTTTTGAGGCAACGCATGTCCTGGGCCTGGTTCATTCGGATTTTCACCACTGTTCCCGGAAACTGCTCAATGGGAACGGCGAATGGGTGAAGCCGGTGCTGGTCGTCGTCATGGATGACCGTTCCCGGCTGGTGTGTCATGCGCAATGGTACTGGCGGGAGACGGCGGAGAACTTCGTTCATGCGCTCTGCCAGGCCTTTTTGAAACGAGGTCTTCCGCGGGCCCTGCTGACCGACAACGGATCTCCGATGACGGCGGCCGAAACCACCGAGGGGCTTGCGCGGCTCAGCGTTCTGGCGCAGACGACACTGCCGTATTCGCCCCAGCAGAACGGCAAACAAGAATGTTTCTGGGGGCAGATCGAGGGTCGTTTGATGGCAATGCTCGAAGGCGAGGACCAGCTGACACTCAAGGGCCTGAACGAAACCACGAATGCATGGGTGGAAATGGACTATCACCGGAAGATTCACTCGGAAACCGGCCAGACGCCTCTGCAGCGGTTTCTCGATGGCCCGGAGGTAGCAAGAACAGCGCCTTCTCCGGAGGAGCTTCGGATGGCTTTCACGGTCACCACGACAAGAACCCTGCGACGGAGTGATTGCACCATTTCCCTCGAGGGGCGTCGATACGAGGTTCCATCTGCATTCCGCCATCTAAAGCGGATCTGCGTCAGATACGCCCACTGGGACCTGTCCCACGTTCTTCACGTCAACGCCCAGACCGGCGAGGTCTGCGGCCGGCTCTACCCGCGGGATGTGGAAAAGAACGCCGATGGCCGTCGTCGTCGGATGCACCCCCTGGAACACCCTTGGAGGCCGCCTGAGCGCCCCACCGGCATGGCACCACTTCTCAAACAATATATGCAAGACTATTCGGCAACCGGCCTCCCCATGGGCTATCTCCCGAAGAACGAGGATGAATAATGCGCAAACGTGATCTGACCCATTTCGGCATCAAATGGAATCCCTTTTCCCCGGATGTGCCGCCAGAGGCTTTGATGAAGACATCAAGAAGCGAGCACTTCTGCTGGCGCGTGGAACAACAGGTCCAGGAAGGAGGCTTCATCCTCGTCATCGGTGACCCGGGCACCGGCAAATCCATTCTTCTCCGCCAGTTGGCCCATTATCTCGGCGATCTGCCGGATGTCGTGGTCGGTGTCCTGTCCCGGCCACAGAGTGCGGTCGGGGATTTCTATCGGGAGCTGGGCCAACTCTTCGGGGTGCCCCTGTCTCCGGCGAATCGCTATGGCGGGTTCAAAGCCTATCGAGAGCACCATGTGTCGCCCCGTACTGCTGTATGACGAGGCACAGCTGGCCCATCCCGCCGTTCTTTCCGAACTACGTCTTCTGACCAGCACTCACTTTGATTCCACGTCTTTGCTGACCGTCGTTCTGAGCGGAGACGAGCGTCTGCTACACAATCTTCGCACCAAAGAACTTCTGCCGCTGGAGAGCCGGATCCGATTTCGAATGGTCATGGAAGCCGCGCCCAGGGACCATCTCGCGCAGTTCGTCAGCCACTGTCTCGAGGCTGCTGGGAATCCGACGCTGATGAGCAAGCCTGTAATCGACGGTCTGGCCGAACATGCCGTCGGAAACTTCCGCACTCTGACGAATCTGGCCAACGAGTTGCTCAGCGCTGCCGTCAAGAAGGACGTCGCCAAGATAGACGAGAAGCTATTTTTCGATACCTTCGCCTACCCAATGAAGAAGGCCGATGCCAGGGCTACGGCAAAATCAAGCCGATACGGCGCGAATTGAGAGGAGGTCGCAGATGAACGAAAAAAACTATCCGACGTTGGTCGCCGCTGCAGAGAACATATCCTGGGCCGAGTTACTCATGGCTCCGGAACTTTCAACCCTGGCCGCTCTGGATGCATCTCTTTTGGCCACAACGACAGCACTCAGGGCCAGTTACCCCATTCTGAGCGATAACCATTCCCAGCACACCCGCCGTTCCATCCGGATCGATGAGCATCTGGCGGAATCGATCTGCATTCTGGCGCAGGCCCTCAGGAGAAACCTCACAGCATATTACGTATCAATCCAGGAATCCTGCGAAGGTGATGTTTTCCCGTCGGACATCGAGTTCTGATAAATATAGGAACATTATATTTCTAACTAGATATATTAATCATCACCAAGCGTTCGCCACCTCCGCCGCCATTTCGGCGGCGGTTTTTTCTGGGAAGACATCCAACCGTGAAAATGTGAATTGATCCATCAACCACGGATTTCCCTGACCGAACCACCCTGAAAAAGCCTGCTCACGCTCATGAACCTGACGAAGATCCGCGGCTTGAAGATGTCCGCGGCTCGGGATCTGTGGTTCGAGGGTCTCGAAGATCCGG
>MWAR01000058.1 GCA_002068715.1 bacterium ADurb.Bin374 | reverse complement strand
TCCGCCGATCCCGGTTCAACCAGGTTCAGGGCCGGTGACGGTCCCATTTCCCGGATTGCCGGAAGGTCGCTGGCCACGACCGGCAGGCCGGCCGCGAAAGCTTCGAGAATGGTGAGAGGGTGCCCTTCGCTGATGGATGGGTGAACCAGAATATCGTGGGAATGATAGAGGGTTGCCATCTCCTCGTGTGGAACATGGCCGCGGAACCGGACCCGGGACCCGAGCCCGAGTATGCCAGCCAGTTCGCGAAGCCGCTTCTCGTCAGGGCCGGAACCTGCGAACGTGCAGGTGAAGGGGGCACCACGGGTGTCATTCAGAATGTGCAGGGCGCGGAGAAGGTGCTCTCCGCCTTTTGCCGCGACCAGTCTTCCAGCGAAGAGCAGGCGGACCGGACCATCCTCCCGAGGGGCATCAGCCCTTCCGGGGGAAAGGGACTCCAGGTCGACCCCGTTGGGGATGAAATGAATGCGGGACGGAGGAGTGCACCGGCGAAGCCTTTCGAAATCGGTCCGGTTGGCACAGATCACGTGATGATACGCCCCGAGAGGCGGATGCGTCCATCGGGCCGCGAGAAAACCGGCAATGCCGGGGAGCAGGCCGTAAGACGCTTGCCAGGTGGCAAAACATGCAGGGTGGTTATGGATGATCGCGAGACGACGTGGTCCGCGGTAACGCCTGAGGGGCAGGATGAACGAAGGCGGAAAGGGCGACCAGTCTTCCCGGACGGCGTCGAACCGCTCTGCGCCCAGAAGATTGCGGATGGTTCCCATGAGCATCAGGCACGACCAGGCCAGGACAACGTGAGACGTCGGTTCGAACCGCTTCAGCACGAAGTCCGGTAACGTCGGCACGCTGATGACTCGAACGTTGTCCCGCAGTTCCGATACACGTTCCTGTACAGACGTTTTTGCGCCGATCCAGATGACTGCATACCCCATCCGGACGAGGCGTCTTGCGACTTCCCAGCTTCTGATCTCGGCGCCGCCGGGGTGAAGAGGCGATGCCTTGTTGATGAACAGGAACTTCTGACGGGCCATTCAATCCCCATGTCCCGGGAGGGTGAGGGCAAAATTCGTGCTTTTTCCACCGTTCTCATACCATGCATAGTCGAGAGACCGTATCAGTCGTACAAGCTCGTCGTGGTCTGGAATCCCTGGACGAACGTAGTAACAATGGGTGTCTTGCGGAGACATGCCGAAGACGCCGGCAGGGGTGAACTGGTACTGCTTCGCGTATTCATACAAGACGAGCGTCTGATGACCCCATGGCGAGCGGAGGAGTCCTGGATCGACAGGGTGAAACGGAGAGAAATATCCATGCCACACGAGAAGATCGGGCTTGTTCCTGTCGAGATACTCCTTCGTGACGAGCCCGTGATGGGCGATCCACTGGTCATTGAGCCCCCATGTGTCTATGGCCCGCCATTTTGAATACAGAGGGAGCAGGCCCGCTTCGGTCGTGGCCATCGTATACTTCCGGTCTGCAAAACGATGAAGCATGATGGCGATGTCGTATCGCCCGTCTTTTGCATATGTGACGGTTGTCGAATGAATGACCTGCCGACGGAGGATCATACCCGCGAACAGAAGTGCGACGATGATGAGAGCTGTTCGTTCGAGTCCCGTCAGCTCGGACAGGGTGGGGAGATGAAGGTCTTCCCGCAGCGTGCTGACGAGGGGAAACCATGAGAGCACGCCAAGAACAAGGACCGGATACTGGAATCTGGCTCCGAAATTCATTTCATCCGACAGCATGACCCACATGACGATCGAGCCGACGATGGGGATGAGGAATGCCAGCCCTTTCAGGAAAAGCTCCTTCTTTCGGAAGGTCAGGAGAAAGGCCGGAATGAAGGGATACAGGAAGACGTAGCTGTTCCTGAATGAAATCTCGAGGACGGGATAATGGAGAAATCCGCCGCCTTTTTTGTAAAAGGGATTGGGAAGGGGATACCCGAAGTAGTTCCACCTCCAGAGAAAATAGGCTCCCCCGAGAGCAAGGAAGATCGAGCAGAATGTGGACGCAAGACGCCGATACTCGGCCCATGGCATGAGGAGGCCGAGAGCGATCATGATATATATCGAAATGAATACTCCTTCCGGCCTGATGAGACCGGTCATCAGACAGACGATGGAAAAGAGGATGAAATCACGGGTTGTCCCGGTAGAAACGAGCAGACGCTGTGCCAGAAGCCAAGCCAGGCAGATGGAAAATGCGAAGAATGGCGTTCCGAAGTAGGCCGCCGCGAAAAAAAGCCCGGGTCCGACCGTGAAATAGATTGCGCTCAGCAGTGCGGGGATCATTCCGGCCCCCTGGATCCGCCTCATGCCGATGTAGATGAGCACCGTCGTTCCGAAATGCGCCAGCAGAGTCAGGAGCCTGACGGCGCATTCCAGGGAACATCCGATGCCGTGCACTGCGGCAACCGCCAGCAGGAACAGGAAGTCCGTCGCCCCGTCGACGGGAGGTTCGCCTACGTTCCATACGATCCCTTTTCCCGCAGCGAGATGCTCCGCGTATCGCATGAGGATCGCGGCGTCTTCGAATGGTGGGATACTGAAATCGACGAACCGCCATGCGAAAAAGCCGGTCAATATGACGAGCGATATCAATGCGACGGCGTCAGTGGTGATTCTGTTCATGGCTGCTGGCCGGAAGCCGCACATCAGGGATTTCTTCCGGTTCCCGGGGCTTGCTTGCGATGGTGAGTCGCGAGATGGAGAGAATGCTCCTGGGCAAGAACCTGGATGGCCCTTGTCAGCGCGGCATGGCGGAGGGAGCTCTGGAGGGCGAGGAGCATCAGAAACAGCTGGCCGAAGAAGAAGATGGTCGAGGTCGGAGCGACGATGCCGAGGAGGGAACTGATGCGCTTCAGCAGCCTGTAATGGAGTCCCAGGACGAAGGTGATAATGCCGACAAGGAGCCACAGCCAGGAATCGTCTTCCCGAAACCTGCGGCGCCGGACGAGGTCGAGGGTGAGATACAGGATGCTGCAGCTCAGGGTGACGACCCAGGCTTTCTGCCGGGGCGGGAGACGGGTTTCTTCGAACTGGTCAGACATCATGCCCTCCGAGGTGGCGAAGAAGTGTCATCACGATGGACATGAGCATTTTCGCCGTATAGCGGACCGGATGAAACCAGCCGCTGTGCATGCTCTGTCCCGGAAGCGCCCTGTGCATCATCACATCCACTTCGCGAATCCGAATTCCCGCGAGATGGAGCATGATGAAAACATCCGCGTCAGGGTAATCCATGGGAAATCCGTCGCGGACGAGCAGTTCCAGAACCCGGCGATTCAGTGCCTTGAATCCCGACGTGGGATCCTTCAGTGGAACACCGGTGAGACACCGGCAGATCGATGCGAAAAACCGTCTGCCGACATCTCGGACGAACGGGGAGTCGTAAGGGCACCCTTTGTGGAATCTGTTGCCGACGACGAAATCGGCCTGCGCTTGCTGGATGGGGGCGATCAACTTCGGAATCGAGCCGGCGTCGTGCTGCCCGTCCGCGTCCATCTGCACGAGAACGTCGTATCCCTGGCGAAGGG
>MWAR01000057.1 GCA_002068715.1 bacterium ADurb.Bin374 | reverse complement strand
TCCCTTGCCCCTCTTAAAGTCCATGAAATTAGATGTATTGTTTGAACCGTCTAAAATCTTCCCGCTATTTTTAAGCCTGTCCTTTCCAACGTCCGACCTTTCTTCAAGTATCGGATTGAAAATAGTCTTGCCTTTAGCAAATACCAGCACATTTTCGTGATATTTCATTGGCTGATATTTAGCTTGGCAAAAGTTATTCGGCATGGACTTTTCCGCAAAAGTTCCTCCATCGCCCCTTTCCTTCGGAAATTCCCGCAAAACGGGTTTGAAAAAAAGGGGAAACGGGTGTACATTGTGATATTATTTGTGGGGGATCGGCGGCGTAGCCGGTTCCCCTGGTGAAAAATGCCAACTTTCACTCATCCTAATTTTTCAGATACGGAGGAAACATGGCGAAGAAAATGCAGACCATCGACGGGAATTACGCGGCGTCGTACGTAGCTTACGCGTTCAGCGAAGTGGCGGCGATCTACCCGATCACTCCCTCGTCGACGATGGGCGAGTATGCCGACATCTGGGCGAGCCAGGGGCTCAAGAACATGTTCGGCCAGAAACTCGAAGTAGCGGAAATGCAGTCCGAGGCCGGTGCGGCGGGCGCGGTACACGGTTCGCTTTCGGCCGGTGCGCTGACCACCACCTACACGGCCAGCCAGGGCCTGCTCCTCATGATCCCGAACATGTACAAGATCGCCGGCGAGATGCTCCCGACGGTCTTTCATGTTTCCGCCCGTGCGCTCGCGGCCCAGTCGCTGTCGATCTTCGGCGACCACTCCGACGTGATGAGCTGCCGCGGCACCGGTTTCGCGATGACCTCCGCCGCCTCGATCCAGGAGACCCACGACCTGGCGCTCGTCGCGCACCTGGCGACGCTGGAGAGCGAAATCCCGTTCCTCGCCTTCTTCGACGGCTTCCGCACCTCGCACGAGTTCCAGAAGGTCGAGCTGCTCGACTTCGCGGATATGAAATCGATGGTCGATATGAAGTACATCGAGCGCTTCCGCAACCGCGCGCTGCGCCCCGACGCCCCCTATGCCAAGATGGCCGCCCAGAACCCGGACGTCTACTTCCAGGGCCGCGAGACCACCAACAAGCAGTACGACGCCCTCCCGGCCGTCGTCCAGAAGTACATGGACAAGGTCGGCGAAGTCACCGGCCGCAGCTACCACCTCTTCGACTATGTCGGAGCCCCGGATGCCGACAAGATCATCATCGCGATGGGTTCCGGCTGCGAGACCATCGAAGAAGCGATCGGCTACCTGAACGGCAAGGGCCAGAAGCTCGGCCTGGTCAAGGTCCGCCTTTACCGTCCGTTCTCGGCCGAAGCGCTGGTCAAGGCGCTGCCGAAGTCGGTCAAGAAGGTGGCCGTCCTCGACCGCTGCAAGGAGCCGGGCAGCCTCGGCGAGCCGCTCTTCCTCGACGTCAAGGCGGCGCTCGAAGGCAGCGGAGTCTCCGTCATCGGCGGCCGCTACGGCCTCTCCAGCAAGGAATTCACCCCGTCGATGGTCAATGCGATCTACAAGCATCTCGGCGGCAAGAATACGCACAACTTCACCGTCGGCATCAATGATGACGTCTCTCATCTCTCGCTGCCGATCGACGAGGAGATCGTCACCGAGCCGAGCGGCACCACCGCGTGCATGTTCTGGGGTCTCGGCGGCGACGGCACCGTCGGTTCGAACAAGAACTCGGTCAAGATCATCGGCGACCACACCAACAAGTACGTGCAGGCCTACTTCGTCTACGACTCGAAGAAGTCCGGCGGCATCACCGTTTCGCACCTGCGCTTCGGCAACAAGCCGATCACCAGCGAATACACGATCACCGCGCCGAATTTCGTCGCCTGCCACAATCCGGCCTACATCGGCCGTTACGACATGCTCGCGGGCATTGTTGACGGCGGCACGTTCCTGATCAACAGCGAGCTTCCGGCCGACAAGGTCTTCGAGAGCTTCACCCGCGACATGCAGGAAACGATCGTCAAGAAGCACATCAAGGTCTACACCATCGACGCCCTCAAGCTGGCGCTCGAAGTCGGCAGCTCGAAGTACGTTTCGACCATCATGCAGACCTGCTTCTTCAAGCTGGCCAACATCATTCCGGCCGACGAGGCCATCGGCTACATCAAGTCCGGAATCGAGAAGAAATTCAAGAAGAAGGGCGACGATGTCGTCAAGGAAAACCAGGCCTCCTACGAACCGAAGGCGCTCATCACCAAGGAAATGGGCGAGTTTGCCAACAAGCTGATGAAGCCGATTCTCCACCAGAAGGGCGACGACATTCCGGTTTCGGCGATGTCCTACGACGGCTCGATGCCGACCGCGACGTCGAAGTTCGAGAAGCGCGGCATCGCCCCGTCGGTTCCGAAGTGGGATTCGGCGGCCTGCATTCAGTGCAATCAGTGCGTGATGGCCTGCCCGCACGCCGCGATCCGTTCGAAGCTGATTGAGCCGGCGAACCTCGTCGGAGCTCCGGCCGCCTTCAACACCGTCGACGCCAAGCCGCCGGTCAAGAAGGAACTCGGCCTCAAGTACCGTCTCCAGGTTTTCATCGAAGACTGCACCGGCTGCGGCGTCTGCGTCGAAACCTGCCCGGTCAAGGAGAAGGCGATCCACATGAGCCACACCCCCGACGAACGCAAGGCCGGGCAGGACGCGAACGTGCAGTTCTTCCTCTCGTTGCCGGACAACGTCATGGGCGGCACCGATGCGAAGACCGTCAAGGGTTCGCAGTTCCTGATGCCGTACTTCGAGTTCAGCGGCGCCTGCGCGGGCTGCGGCGAAACGCCGTATGTCAAGCTGGTCAGCCAGCTCTTCGGCAACCGCATGATCGTGGCGAACGCGACCGGCTGCTCGTCGATCTACGGCGGCTCGTTCCCGTCGCTGCCGTACTGCACCGACAAGCAGGGCCGCGGTCCGGCGTGGGCGAACTCGCTCTTTGAGGACAACGCGGAATACGGCTTCGGCATGCGCCTCGCGGTCGATACCAACCGCAACCAGCTGATGGACTGCATCAAGCGCATCCAGGCGCTCGGCGTCTGCTGCGACGAGATGAAGTCGGCGCTCGATTACGCGGTCGAAAACTGGGCGAGCACCTCCGACGAGGCGATGCTCAACCAGGCGAAGCTCGGCAACCTGCTCCCCGTCGCGATTGAGAAATCCGAGGGCGAGAAGAAGGAAATCTACGCCAAGATGCTTGAGCTGAAGGACTACTTCGTCGATAAGTCGGTCTGGATCCTCGGCGGCGACGGCTGGGCCTACGACATCGGTTTCGGCGGCCTCGACCACGTTGTGGCGCAGAACCGCAACGTCAACATTCTCGTGCTCGACACCGAAGTGTAC
>MWAR01000056.1 GCA_002068715.1 bacterium ADurb.Bin374 | reverse complement strand
GCGGCGGGCGAGGTGGCGTCGGGGCTTGCGACGGCGACATTGAAGACATGGCTTTCAAGCCAGCGGTCCGATCGTGCTGCCGGGCCGGCCGAGGTGGAAAGCGCCTTTCTCGAAGCCAATTTCGCGATCTGGGAATACGTCAAGAAGCATGCCGACTGCCAGGGAATGGGAACGACGCTGACGGCCGGATTCATTTCTGACAACCGGATGATCCTCTGTCACGTTGGCGATTCCCGTGTGTATCTCCTGCGCGGAGGAGAGCTGAAACAGTTAACGACAGATCACACACTCGTCGCCGAGCAGGTGCGGGCGGGAAAACTCGACGCGGTGGCGGCTCGGTGTCACCCGGCGAGACACATCCTCAGCCGGGCGCTTGGCGTCCGGGAGTTTATCTCCGTGGATACGGCGATCCTGGAGTTGGCTGCCGGCGATGCTCTGCTCTTCTGCTCCGACGGCATCTACGGACCTGTGTCCGATGACAACATACGGGAGGAACTCGCCCGCAGGCCGTTTGGCGGAACGGCGAAACGGCTTGTCGATCTGGCATGCAAAGGCGGCGGTCCCGACAACGCGACGGCCGTGGCCGTGCTGATCGATGAACTTCCGATTACGTATCCGGGCAGATACTCGTGGCGGCGCTTCAGATCGATGCTTGGAGAGTGGGGAATACTCGGCTGACCGGGGTTCCGGGCGGCCGAAGCGATACGACAGAAGAAAAAACATCCTGACTGCAGGAGGGAAAAGTATGGACGCGGTAACATTGATGATCATCGTTGGGGTGGTGGTGCTCGTCGCCATCGTGCTGGTGCTGCTGATGTCGAAAGACAAGGCATCGCCGGGTGACATGGTGGGGGCCGGCCAGGCCGACGACGAGAGGGCTGCCGTCGCCTCGAAGCGCTTCAAGCAGGTTCTTTCGGGGAACGATATTCAGAACCAGATGAAGAAAGAGGAAGAGGAGCTTCTGACGAAATACACGTCCGGAACCGGCGAAGGCATCGCCGAGGTCGAGAAGCTGCTCGTTTCCGATCCGAACAATGTCGACCTGCTCGACTGGCTGGCGTTCATGTATTACAGCAACAACGAGACCGACAAGGCAATCGAGACCTACAAGCGTGCTCTCGCTATCAAACCCAGCAACGAAAACCAGCATTACTACCTCGCCAACAGCTACTTCAAGAAGGGCATGCAGGCCGAAGCGCAGAAGGAGTGGGCTGAAGTGATTCGCCTCAAGCCGGGCTCCAAGATCGCGAAAAACGCCCAGGAGCGCATCGACTTCGTAATGACCAAAAAGTAATCACCATTTCTGGCCGGGAGAACCGCTGAACGATGGCAATGATCGTCCCCCCCGAACTGACGCGCTACAAACTCCTCGACCTGATCGGTTGCGGGGGGATGGGGTCTGTCTTCATCGGCATCGAGCTGAAATCGGAAAAGCTCGTCGCCATCAAGCTGCTTTCCCCGGAATGCGTGGAAGAGCCCGTCATTCTCGAGCGTTTCAAGCTCGAGGGGCAGATCCTCAAAGGGCTGAATCATCCCAATATCGTGAAGTTCATCGAAGCCGGCCAGGAGGGCGACTACCACTACCTGGCGATGGAATACGTCAAGGGCCTTTCGCTGGATGCCTTCCCGCGGAGCAACTCGGCGACGACGCTCGGCGTCAAACAGTCCATACCGACCATCGAAGAATACCTGACGTTATTCATCAAATGTTTCGATGCCCTGGGATACGTCCACAAGCAGGGAATCGTCCATCGCGACATCAAGCCGCACAACATCATCCTGACCGGGCCGGAATACTCGCCGCGCCTGATCGATTTCGGCATTGCCAAGAAGCTCGACGAGTCCGGCGACTTCGACCAGCCGGGTGAAAGATTATATACAGTTGTCTATGCCAGCCCCGAACAGCTGATGAATAAACCCGTAGACCAGGTCTCCGACCTGTTCTCCTTCGGGGTTGTCATGTATGAGAAACTGACGGGGCGCCTTCCGTTCGAGGGCAAGAAGGAGATGGAAGTCTTCCTTTCCCAGACGAAAGGGAACTTCCCTCCGCCTCGCCAGCTCGTTCCCGAAATCCCGCAGAAGCTCGAGCAGGTTGTTCTCAAACTTCTCTCAAAGGACCCGTCGAGCCGCTATCCGACAGCCGCCATGGTCCAGGGCGAGCTGGAAAAACTGCTCGAAATACAGCGGACCGGCCGCGATGGCCTGAATCTCTCTGGCATCATCAGTGATATTCGCGAAGCCGGAACCTCCATCTCGGCGACCCGGGGCTTCAAGAAACGCACCGTCGCTGACGAACAGATGCTGGTGAAAAAAGCCCGCAGCGAATACGTCGAGGCCAAGAACCAGCTTCGCGCTGCCACGCTCAAACTCCGCGCCGATCCTGAGCACGTCGAACAGCTCAAGGCCGTGTGCGAACAGCTCAGGGTCGAATACGAGCGCCTGCAGGGGCAGCTTGCCATGGCCCTGGGGTTCAAGAGCCAGCCACTCGTCATCGATCGGTTCAACGCCATTCTGAAGCTCGAAACCGTGGCGTTCGAGAAGCGTGGCGTTCCCTTCAACATCAACACGATCGAGCAGAAACTCGCACACTCCGACGGCTCCGACATCATCGTCGGCTCCATGAACTTCACCGAACGGGTGAAACGCGTCTACTCGTTCAACCAGAAGGATTCCTACCTTGCCTGGGATGAATCCACCTGGTTTTTCAACGCGTATGACGAGAAAGACTTTCCGATCTTCGTCATGGTCGGCGACCCGGGCATGCCGCGGGCTCCGGAAGGCTTCAGAGGCTTCTTCTGGCCGTTCGAGTTCCTGCTTGCCATCCACAAACTCGGCAGGACCGGCGTTTCCATCATCGAAACCTTCTCCGGCTGCGATCGCCGCGGCCAAGCCGTCTCCGCGCAGCACAAGGAGACGATCCTGTTCTCGAACAATCTCTTCGACGCGCTGAAAGAACGCCTGACGAAACTTGTTTCTGCAAGAAACGGCGGTTGATCGGACGGTCGTGACAAGGGAGACCCATTTTTCATGAAAATCGATGCTCCCCTTCGCGAGCGCCTGCAAGCGGGCTTGCAACGGCTGACCCTCCTGTACGGGGAACTGGCCGACGATGGGCGTGACCTGCTCGCCCAGACAGAGTTTTCCCTCGACCGCGTGCTTCAGATGCTCGATCATCGCGACCTCGTGCTCCAGGAAGTGCAGGCCATCGAGTTCGAGCTTGTTTCGGCCCTCGATGCGGCGGGGCCG
>MWAR01000055.1 GCA_002068715.1 bacterium ADurb.Bin374 | reverse complement strand
GCTAAGAGCCCTTGTCGAAAAGGGGATCATCAGCGGAGAAGAGGCGTATTACCGTGCGGATTCCAAACGCGATTTCGCGAAATTTCTTCCGAAGAGTCTGTGACCGTGGCGAAAATTGACGAATTTTTCCAGGCGATGATCGATCTCGGGGGATCGGATCTTCATCTCGAACAGGGGCAGAAGCCGAAACTCCGCGTGAACAGCGAAGTCCGTGAGCTGGAAGGACGGGAAGTCCTGACAGGCCCGTTCCTCACGGATCTTCTTGCCGAAATCGCCCCCCCGGCGGTCTGGCAGAAATACGAAAAGACGGGTGATCTCGATTTCGCGTATGCCATGGGAACGGCTGCGCGGTTCAGGGCCAATTACTATCGGCATTTTTCCGGATTGGGCGCGGTTTTTCGGGTGATTCCGTCGAAGATCCTGACGCTCGAACAGCTCGATACGCCGGACATCCTGAAAAGTTTCGGGAAGCTACAGGCCGGCCTCGTGCTCGTCACGGGGCCCACCGGAAGCGGCAAGTCGACCACCCTGGCAGCGATCATCAACCACATCAACGAGACGACGAACAAGAAGATCGTGACGATCGAAGAGCCGCTCGAATTCGTTCACCCGAGCAAAAACTGTCTGGTGATCCATCGGGAGGTCGGGGTTCATACCGATTCGTTCGCGAGCGGCCTTTCCGGCGCGATGAAAAGCGATGCCAACGTCATCCTGGTCGGGGAAATGCGTGACCGGGAAACTATCGAGCTCGCCTGCGCCGCTGCCGAGATGGGCATTCTAGTATTCGGAACGCTGCATACCAACTCCGCTGCCAAGACCATCGACCGGATCATCGACGTGTTTCCCGCGAAAAAGAAAAACCAGATCCGTTCCGTCCTGTCCAACTCGGTTCAGGGCATCGTTTCCCAACAGCTTCTCCGCAAGGCCGATGGAAAAGGGCGTGTGGCTGCCCACGAAATCCTCGTCGGGACTGCGGCCCTTCCAGGCATCATCCGGGCCGGCGAGAGCCAGAAACTGAACGGCCTCATTCAGATGAGTTCCAAGGAAGGAATGATCACCATGGACGACTCGCTTCGCAACCTCGTCAAGGCTGGGACGGTGACGCCCGAGGCGGCCTTGATGAAAGCCATCGACAAAAAGCGGTTCGAGGAAATGGTCGAGGAGGCCGAGCAGAAGCGGCGGGCCGCTGCAGCAGCGGCTGCCGCGGCAGCCGAGGATATGAACATGCCGAGCGGCCCCTTGAAAAAGAAGACATGAGAAAAGCCGCCGGAGGAGCGCTTGCTTCCGCGGCGGCTTTGGTTGAACGGGCTTACTCTTCGGTGTAGTAGACCTTGTTCTCGACGCGGACCTTGCCTTCCTTCTTGAGCACGTTCATGACCTTGATGAGACGCTGGTAGCTGGATTCGCCCAGCGACTCGGCGATCGCGGCCATGCCGGCGCCGGGATTCTTGGCGAGATAGGTGAGAACCGCCTGCGGGGCGATCGGGGCCGGTTTCGCGGGGCGCTTGCCACCGCGGTTGCGGATGCGCCGCTGCAGGTAATAGATGCCCTTGCTTTCGACGACGTCTTCGGATTTGACGAGCTTTTCCATGACGTTCTTGAACAGGGAGCGCTTGGCATCAAAATGCTTGGCGAGGGCGGTCAGCTTGACGCCGTCCGTCTTGCCGTCGAGGAACAGGAAAATTTCGCGGGGGGCTGGAAGCGCCTTGCGCTCGGCCCGGACCTTCGCGGCTTTCGAGCGCTCCTGGATCTTCTTCTTGACCGAAGGGGGCAGGGGTTTGCGTCCGGCCTTGCGGCGAAGGACCACGGTTCCGGCGAGCTTCGCCGGCTTGCGCCCCGTCGGGACTGCATGCAGTTCGAGACTTCCATCCAACAGACCGCGGAATACCTTGGCGAGACTTTTCAGGTTCATGGCTTTCATTCAATCTCCTTTATTGGATGCTATTTTTCTTGTCTCAGAGTGCTGCATGGCCGACTTCAGATCCATAATGCAACAATAGAGAATACTACGATAAAAAAAAAGTCTTTGCAAGATTATTCAAAAAAAAGAACCGCATCATGATCCGATGCGGTTCTTGAACGAATTGTCGAAGGATTATCTGATGCCGATGGTGGCCACCATGACGGCCTTGATGGTGTGCAGACGGTTCTCTGCCTGGTCGAAGACCTTCGAATACTTGCTTTCGAATACTTCGTCGGAAACCTCCATGGCGCCCGTCTCTTTCGACACCTCGGTCTTGTCGTCGTGGAAGGCCGGGAGGCAGTGGAGGAACATCGGGTTCTCCTTGCCGGTCAGCTTGATCATCTGCATGTTGACCTGATACGGTTTGAGGAGCTTGATGCGGGCGGCCATCTGGGCTTCTTCGCCCATGCTGGCCCAGACGTCGGTATAGAGAACGTCACAGCCCTTGACGCCCTTGGCGACGTCATCGGTGACCGTGATCTTCGCCCCGCTCTCGGCGGCGAACTTTTTCGCGGCTTCGACGATGGCCTTGTCGGTATGGAGAGACTTGGGGGCGACGACGCGGAAATCCATCCCCATCTTGGCGGCGCCGATCATGAGCGTATTCGCCATGTTGTTGCGGCCGTCGCCGACGTATGCCATCGCGATGCCCTTGAGGGTGCCGAACTGCTCGATGATGGTCTGGAAATCGGCCAGGATCTGGGTCGGGTGATAATCGTCGGTGAGGCCGTTCCAGACCGGAACCCCGGCGTATTTTGCCAGGCCGAGAACGGTCTCGTGCTTGAAACCGCGGAACTGGATGCCGTCGAACATGCGGCCGAGGACGCGGGCCGTGTCGGCGACGCTTTCCTTCTTACCAAGCTGGATGTCGCCCTTGCCGAGATACTCGGCGTGCGCGCCCTCGTCGGCGGCGGCGCAGATGAAGGCGCAGCGGGTGCGGGTCGAGGCCTTCTCGAAGATCAGGGCGATGTTCTTGCCTTCGAGGTTGCGGGGCCGGATGCCGGCGCGCTTGAGTCGCTTGAGGTCGGCCGAGAGATCGAGCAGATACTGGATCTCTTCAGGGGTGTAGTCATCGAGCTGGAGGAAGTGGCGGCCTTTCAGATTGACGGGCATGTCGTTCTCCTTTTCCTTGCTTCATGCTGTTTCGTCGGCGCTGTGTCCGACACGCTTCATGAATATCATGCCGTTCCGGAATTGGCAACCGCTTCCCCTGTAAACGGCGAATACAGGACACATCGCGATGCG
>MWAR01000054.1 GCA_002068715.1 bacterium ADurb.Bin374 | reverse complement strand
GCATCGACGTGTTCCGACACGGATAAGAGTGATCTTGCCCCTCGACTCGGGCGCTTCGCGATGCGCCCCGACATGCGGACTACCGGCGGAAGGCCGGGAGGAGGATCCGCACCTGGACTCCCTCATCGGGGTTCGACACGAGGGTGATGTAACCTCCGTGACGTTTGAGAATCGCCCTGGATACGGGTAATCCGAGGCCAGTGCCACGGGTGTGTCCAGAGATATATGGTTCGAACACGATACCGAGCATCTGGGGCGGAATACCGGGACCGTTGTCGGTAAAAACGATTTCGAGCCAGTTCCCGCCCGGCTCTACCGGTTCACGTTCCCACTCCGGGCCAGGCTTGTCGATCGCGGAGGCCGTGACGGTGATCCGGCAGTCCTTCGGGGCGGCAAACACCGAATTTCTCACGAGGTGTTTCAGCAGGGCCTCGAACTGATATATATCGATAGCCATATCAGGCAGATCGTTTTCGATCCGGAAATCGAAGGTGACATTGCCTCCGTTCTCCGCGACCCTCGGGAGGGCTTCCGCCAGATACCGGCCCACCGGAACCGGTTGTCTGACCGGCTGATCGCGTCTCGCGAGCAGAGCAAGCTGGGCGGTCAGTTCGCCGGCCCGCTCGGCTGCCTTCTGGGTCGACTCGATGTATCTGGCCGCATGTTCCGGCTCCGCGAGTGAAGCCGAAGCGAGAGACAGTCCTCCGTATATACTAGTAAGAATATTATTGATGTGATGGGCCACGCCGCCGGCAAACAGTCCCATGCGGTCGACATGGCACTGTTCCTTGTCCAGCAGGGCAGCCTCGAGTTCGCGTATCCTCTTTTCGAGGCTCTCCATGCGCTCGTTGGCATCCTCGGTCATCGGTGGCTTCTATTCTCGTTTCTGTAGGATGAAAAACCTCTGCACGTAGCCCATGATACCTCACGTCCGCCCCGTTTGTCAGGTTGAATCGACAGTCTGTGAAACCTCCAAGAGTATTGCGTTCGCCGTGATTCAGGCCCGCTCTTGCCGCGCATGCACAGAAACTCATGCGCCTGCCCTGTGCCGAATTGAAGCCGGAGTTTACAGAATTGTCGAAGTGATGGTATTGAAAAAGGGAAATACGGCATTTCAGGAGATGATCAGATGGCTCGTTCCCTCAAACCCCTCTTCCTCACGTTTCTTCTCTGCATCGCCGCTCCGTTTGCGGCATCGGCCCAACTCAGCTACGAAGGCTCCTCCTCGATCGGCGACACCCTTCTGCCCGAGCTCGCCAAAGCGTTCCAGGCCAAAAGCGGCATTTCTTTCGACAAGATCACGTCGAACAGCTCCGCCCAGGGCTATCAGGCAGTCACGGAAGGCAAGGCAACGATCGGCGGCCTTTCCCGGCTGCTGACCGCCGAGGAAATGAAGACCGAGCCCGGCAATCGCGTTATCGGATACGACGCCGTCGTTATCTACGTGCACAAGGACATTCCGGTGACCTCGCTGACCTCGGAGCAGCTCGGAAACATCTTTTCGGGTCAGACCAGAAACTGGAAGGACGTTGGCGGTCCCGACGCTCCCATCATCACAGTCCTGAAGGAAAACGCCACCGAAGGAGGAACGGCCCGCCAGTTCTGCGAGCTGATCCTCGGCGGCCAGTCCCCCGCAACCGCTGCCGTGATTCTTCCCGGCATCACTGAATGCGTTTCCTACGTGGCTTCGACCCCGAACGCCATCACCTTCGCCTCCCTCGCCTTCGACGACAAGACGGCGCGGTTCGTCGCCATCGACGGCGTGCTTCCCTCGCGCGACTCCCTCAACAAGGGCGAGTATCCTCTGGCCCGGCCTTACGTGCTGATTTATTCGAACAAACCCGAAAACCCGAACGTGACGAAGTTCCTGGACTTCGCCCTGACCAAGGAAGGCCAGGAGATCGTCAAGAAATACGTCGTCCCCGTGATGGGTTTCGAATAATCCGGCGCTTTCGCTGAAACAAACCCCCTGCGGTTCTCCGCGGGGGGTTTCTGTTCCCGGGATGCACCGATTCTGAGCACGCCGTCCGTGAGCGGTGTTCAAGAAGTATGCAGAGCGGGCCCTCTTTTCAGACGTGCTTTCAGGCCTGATGCCTTTCTTCCCGAGCTGGCATGCCGGTTGCTATCATGCGCAGGCACAGCTGGGCTCTGCTCAAATCACACACTCGAAAGGCTATCGCATGCGCAAGACGAAGATTCTCGTTACCCTCGGCCCCTCGGCCGAATCCGAGCAGGTTCTCGAACAGCTGATTCACGCGGGAATGAATGTCGCGCGACTCAATTTCTCCCACGGCGATCATGCGGAGCACGGAAGGCGCATCGAGGCGCTGAAAAAGGTGCGAGCGAGGCTCGGCGCACCGGTCGCCATGCTGCTCGACACGAAGGGGCCCGAGATCCGCACCGGCGATCTCGAGGAAGATGTGATCACCCTCGTCCAGGACCGCACGCTGACCCTCACGACCCGCCAGGTCAAGGGGAACGACACCCTGCTCGCAGTTTCCCATCCAACCCTTCCGCAGGAAGTCCTTCCCGGTTCGACGATCCTGCTCGACGACGGGCTGATTCAGCTCGAGGTCG
>MWAR01000053.1 GCA_002068715.1 bacterium ADurb.Bin374 | reverse complement strand
CCCGCCGATACTGGCTGCATAATTCCACGCATGTGACCACCGCAGACCAGGAGCCGCACCATCATGATGAAGGAAGTCATTCTCGCGATCGCACTCACGCTGCTTTTTTCCGTCGGAGTCGGCGTGCTGTTCGTCCGTACCATCATGGAGATGCTGGAGCTGCTGTTCACGAATACGCCCAGCCACCGCGAGCACCAGGGACCTGAAAACAAGGGCGCCTGAAGCGGACTCAGTTCTGTCGAAGCACTCCGTGGACCGAACAACGGAACAGCCGCCGGCCATCCTTGTAGATGATCGAGTATTCGCCCCCGTCGGGGCATATTGGTATACTGAGAAGTATTTTTTCTGAAAGCAGTTTCTCGGGATCGTATTTGAACATCTTCTTGTTCGTCTTCTTGTCGTAATACAGGATGGCGAGGATCAGCGACTTCATGATCGAGAAACAGCGCAACTTCTGGTCGGCCGCGTAGACCGCGATTTTTTTCAGAACGTCCTTGTATTTCCGCTGGGCGCGACCGTATTCCGAGAACAGAAGTTTCTGGTCCCTGATGTCGATTTGGGGCGAATTGAAGCCGTTGATGTTCTGTATCAGCTGAAGATACGATCGTTGAAAGTCGGTGTGTACTTCCTTGAACTGGAACTGTTCGAAAACGCTTCCTGTAGCGATCGCGGCCGAAGCCGACGCGGCTGCGGGACGGCGGACGACTGGCGGTTCCGATCCGGGTTCTGGAGGAGATTCAGCCGGCCAGCATCCCGTCAAAAATAGCAGGCCGGCCAGAACGAGCGCCACAAAACCCGGAGCGTGTCGCGCCCCGGAAAAACCGCGTTTCGATTGTCGCTGATACGGGTGTGTATCCACGGAAATGACCGCCCATCCTAACAGCCTGTGAGAGGCGTGTCAATCCGAGCATCATCGCAATGTTCATCCCGTATGCCGTATGGATCGTGATCCATCCGTGTTTTCCCATGGTGTACTAGTTGCGTTCATACGGTTCTCTCGCGCCACCGGGCAGTATGTGCAACGAGAGACGGCAGACGCGCCATTTGCGCCGGATTGCGATGATATGTTGAAGGGCGACACCCCCTGTGCTATACTCCCCCCACACTTTTGTAAAATTGAGGGGGATGCCAGATGGCCGATGAATCGAAGAAAACCGTATTCCGGAAAATCGTCGTGCCTGATGAGGAGAAGAAGAAATATCTCGTCGGGAACACGCCGCCGTTCCTTGGCAAGCCGTATGAACTGACGCCGGAAGACCTGACGATCGGCCGTGAAGAAGGGAGATCCATCCAGATCCCCAGCGACATGGTGTCGCGCCTGCACGCGACGATCTGCTTCAAGGACGGCGCGTATTTCATCATCGACAACGACAGCTCGAACGGCACGTATCTGAACAGCAAGCAGGTGGCCGCGAACACGCCCATCCAGCTGAACCACAAGGATGTCGTGAAGTTCGATGTATATGAGTTCATATTCATCGACTCCGCCCGCGCGGACCTGTGGGAAACCCTCAAGCCCCTCAACAGAAGCGGTGCCCAGACCATCACCTTCTACAGCCCGAAGGGCGGAGCCGGCCTGACCAGCATCGTGTCGAACCTGGCATACGCCATGGCCGCGCATGCGAAGAAAAAGGTCGCCGTGGCCGATTTCAACCTCCGCTTCGGCGACATCCTGACGTATCTCGGCGGAAAGCCCGGTCTCGGTATTCACGAACTGATCCAGGAACCGGAAATCACAGGAGAAAAAATCGGCAAATTCCTCCGCCAGGGCCCCGGCTTCTCCTATCTCACCGCCCCTGTCAAGACGGAATACGCCGAGCTCGTCAAGGGCGATCACGTGAAGAAGATTCTCTGGAGTCTCGAGGCGAATCACGACTTCGTGATCGTCGATTCCAAGAATGAAATCGACGACGTCTCGCTCACCACCTGGGAACTCTCATCCCAGATCTTCGTCGTCGCCCAGCCGGAAATCGGCCAGATGCTCGCGCTCAAGAAGATTCTCGATATCATGAACCAGCTCAAATACCCCGAAACGAAGGTGAAGGTGCTCATCAACCGGCTGGGTCGCCCGGGGACTCTCTCCACCGAAGAGATCAAGACGATCGTTCGTCGTGACTTCGTGTCTCTCCCGTTTGTCCCGGAAGACGCGGTTCTCACGACGCATGGCGGCCAGCTTTACGTCAAGGAACGGACCGCCTCGCCTCTTTCCCAGGGAATCCTGAACATCCAGCGCACGCTCTGCGGCGAAGAAAAGATCGCCGAAGAAGGCGGTATTTTCAGCAAGCTCCGCGCCGTTCTCGGGTTTTAACTGAGTTTCCGTGGCAGACTATAACGGCAAACGAGCCGGCAATTACACCATCGTCCAGAAACTGGGCGATGGCGGCTTTGCCACCGTATATCTTGCCCAGCACACGGTGCTCGAGAAACGGGCGGCCGTCAAATTCCTCCTCGAGGAATGGATCAACGAGCCCGACGTCGTCAGCCGTTTCTTCGACGAGGCCCGAACGATGGAGCGGCTCAAGGAAAGCCCCAATATCGTCGAGATCATCGATATCGCGAGCAAGGAAATCTGCGAGCGCGAAGGGCTTCCACCCTACTTCATCATGGAATACATCGACGGGAAGTCCCTCGAAGCGAAGATCCACTCCGACGAGGGCTTCACGCTCGAGTTCATCGTCGAGGTGATTTGCACGGCCCTGAAGGCCCTGTCTCATTGTCATAGCAAAGGGGTCATCCATCGGGACATCAAGCCCAGCAACATCCTCCTGACGAGCGACGGAAAGGTGAAACTCACCGATTTCGGCATCGCCAAGGCGAAGCTGAACACCAGCAAGACGGGAAGCGGCCTCACGCTCGGCTCGACCGATTACATGTCTCCCGAACAGGCCCTCGGAAAACGTGACATGGATCACCGATCCGACATCTACTCGATCGGCGTCACCCTCTACGAGATGGTCGTCGGCAACCTGCCCTTCATATCCGACAACCCCAACTCCGTGGCTCTGATGCACATCCAGGAACCCCCGAAGGCTCCGATCGAAGTGAATCCGGCCTGTCCTCCGCGCCTGAATGCCATCATTCTCAAAGCCATGGAAAAGAAGCGGGAAGACCGTTTCCAGACCTGCGAAGAGATGATCGATGCCCTCAAACGGATGGAC
>MWAR01000052.1 GCA_002068715.1 bacterium ADurb.Bin374 | reverse complement strand
GGGGGCGGGGCGGGAAGACGGTGGAAAAATCGATTTCGAGGCCGGGGAGGGTGGCGACGGGGATTTTCGCGGCGTCTTCGATCAGGCGGCCTTCGGCAAACCGGCCGGTAGCCGGGTCGAGCATGTAGACGGCGACGGCGCGGCTTTCCGGGTCGACGAGCCAGTATTCCTTCACGCCGGCGCGTTCATACAGGTATTTCTTTGTCACATGATCGTAGGAGGCCGAACTCGGGGAAATGATCTCGATGACCATGTCGGGGGCGCCTCTGATGCGCTTGCCCTCGATCTTTTCGGGGGAGCAGACCACGGAAATATCGGGCTGGACGACGGTGCGGATCTCGGCCTCGGCTTCGGCGCTCTTCGGAAGCAGGACGTCACAGTCCGGTATCACCCGACAGGGCTTGCTTCGCAAAAACAGACGAAGCTGTGTCACGAGGTCGGCGAAGGCTTCCTGGTGGTTCACGGTCGGCGATGGGGACATGTTGTAAGCGACACCGTCGATGATCTCCCAGCGCTCGTCGTCGGGCCAGGTCAGGTAGTCGGCGTAGGTGAAATCCGCGTTTCGACTCGTTGCCGGGTGTGCCATCATTCCCCTCCGGTAAAGATTCACCTATTTTATCACAGAACGATCACCGTGACGGCGAGGCCGACCAGGGCAACCGTACCATGATTGAGCTGTGGGGAGGGACTTCCAGACGATCGATTCGCCCTCCATGTCTCGCGTGCCGGACCGGTTGCCGTCGTTCGCGTTCTCCTCGGGAGATCTCGCTGTCGAAGCGAAACCCGGACCAGTCGGCCTCCTGCCTCCGGGTCCGGGTGGGCGCACCTCGTGTGCGCCCACGCCTGCCAGCGGATCTCCCTCGATGCGAACGACGGACCGGTCTCGGCAGCGCTCGACAGTCGGGCTCATTCGATCCTCTTCCAGTCCCTCCCATGCTATGAATGTTCGCGTTTGCCCTGCGCAGGTTACGGCGTTGGAAAGAAGTAAGGATGGAAGGTATAATCGTTCCGCAACGGTCGTCTGAACAGATCGTTTAATAATAATTAATGCTATAAAAATTTCTCGTTGGGGAAGACAATGAAATTTCTCACGGTTGTTGGTGCCCGGCCTCAGTTCATCAAGGCGGCGGTTGTCAGCCGCGCTGTAAGATCACGGTTGGCGGCGTCGCATGACGGTTCTGTGCGCGAAGTGCTGGTGCATACCGGCCAGCATTATGATGCTTCGATGTCGCAGGTGTTTTTCGACGAACTGGACATCCCGAATCCGGACCACCATCTCGGCGTTGGCTCCGGTTCTCATGGCGCTCAGACAGGGGCGATGCTCGAGCGGCTCGAGTCGGTGATGGTGGAAGAGAAGCCTGACGTCGTTCTTGTGTATGGCGACACGAACTCGACTCTTGCCGGTGCGCTGGCTGCCGCGAAGCTTCATATCCCTGTTGCCCATGTCGAAGCCGGTTTGCGGTCGTTCAACCGGCGCATGCCGGAAGAGATCAATCGTGTCATGACAGACCATCTCTCGACTTTGCTTTTCTGTCCAACGGAGACTGCAATCGACAATCTGCGGTTGGAGGGGCTCCCGCATGTGCGGCGGCCGGAGGTGAAGGTGATCCGGACCGGCGACGTCATGTTCGATGCAGCGCTTTTTTATGGCGCCCGCGCCGAGGGAAGATCATTGCCGGCAGGCTTTGACGGTCTTCACGGGAAAGACTTCATCCTGGCGACGATTCATCGGGCGGAAAACACGGATGATTCCACTGCGCTCGGTCACCTTCTCGAGGCTTTGGAGCGAATCGGTGAACGACTGATGCCTGTTGTCTGGCCTGTCCATCCCCGGACGCGCCATCTCATGGAACGAGATGAAACCCTTCGGCACATCTGTTCGCGGGCTCGGCATCTTCGCATGGTTGAACCGCTCGGATATCTCGACATGGTTGCGGCAGAACGCCGTGCGCGCCTCGTCCTGACGGATTCCGGAGGCGTTCAGAAGGAGGCCTTTTTCCACGGGAAGCCCTGCGTCACGATGCGCACCGAAACCGAGTGGGTCGAACTCGTCGATGCCGGCTGGAATACGATTGCCGGCACCGAGCCTGAGGCGATCATGACGGCTGTAGAAGGGATGCTCTCCGCTCGCCTTGACCCGGCAAATCGCCCTCCGCTGTATGGCGATGGCCACGCCGGCGAGGCGATTCTCGAGGTGCTGATCGGTCAGATAAACGAAAAATAACTGCCCAATCTCACGGTTTGGCGCCGCGATAGTCCGTGGGGTCTATGCACTGTTCGTATTCGGCTCTACTGAAACGAAGCCAATCGGTTTTATTTATTCCACGAGTGTTTGCCATCGTGGGGCTACTTGGGAAGGCACTAGCGACTTTTATCCACCGACCCTGATCTTTGGCGATACTTCTGACTTCATCAGCGACTTCCGATAAGTCTTGGTCCTGGCTGAAAATGACTGCTACATCGAATTCGTTTGCTCGTGCCATTCTGACAACGTCAAGCGCAAGCCGGATGTCGATTCCTTTTTCTTGTCCCACCAAAACGGTGGTTGAATTACCGTTCGGCAGTTGAACGGTTTGATTGCGGTATTTGAGGTGGCGAGAATAACAGCGAACACCTCTTGAACCAAGGAAGGCTAGCTTTCGCGACCAAAAATTGTGCCAAAAGGGTGCATCTTCTATGCTGGGAATGCCTGTGTAAAAGTATATTTCAGAAAGTTCCCAATTATTGGCTTTTGAAACCATTTTTGCCAAAGCTATCGGGTCATAATTGGGATACGAATAACCAAAGGCGGTCTTGACGGCATAAAACAGGTTTTGACCGTCAAAAAAAGCAACTGCCTTTTTCATATCTGTTTGGTTCATGTGAAAATTGACCGCCAAAAATAAATAACCCTGCAGGAGGCCCGAAGGCTGATCCCACAGGGAGAAGATCTAAGGTAAGTTTGCCTCAGATATTTGCCTCTGTCAAGGGGTATTTCGCAGGGCAAACGGGAACTCCTCGAGGTGTAGGGAGGGACTTCCAGAGGATCGATTCTCCCTCCAGTTCTCGCGTGCCGGACCGGTTGCCGTCGTTCGCGTTCTCCTCGGGAGATCTCGCTGGCGAGTCGAAACCCGGACCAGTCGGCCTCCTGCCTCC
>MWAR01000051.1 GCA_002068715.1 bacterium ADurb.Bin374 | reverse complement strand
TTCCACATCCGGCCTGTTTCGACAGGCTTTTCGGGAGTTCCATACTTTGGAATATAATATTGTTTCCCCGGCGAGAGCTTCCTGATCGCGCGGTCGTCCATCTTGATCCAGCCGGTTCCGCGCCTGAGGGCGAGCGTCACGTCGCCGGCGGGGGCGGTCTCGAGAAGCGGTTCGCCCTCAGGCATCTCGAGGATGCCCCGCCTGATGTCGACCGAAAGTCCGGCGCCGCCAGAAGCGACGAGTTTCATGCGGCCGAGATCGAGTCGCAGCGTGTTCCGGCCAATGGCAAGCACCGAGCCGGGGTAGAGTTCCATCCTGTCGCCCGAACCTGGGCGAACGAACTCGGTCATGGAAGCCGGCTCCGTATGAAGAAATGGTCTGGTCCGGATCAGATCGCCGGTCATCAAGGCGGGCATGCCGTCAGAAAAGCGGAATGCCTCGACACCGTGCCTGAGAAACACGGTTTCGGTGGCGACGCCGGAGTTCTGCCGCCAGACGGGGCCGGTCTCTCTCGCATCGAGGTTCCCGGAAAGCGAGACAAAAAAACCGAGCAGGCCAAGCCCCGCACCGAGGCGGGTCATGAACGTAGAAGGGCGCGGCATCGGTCAGCGGTTGTCGTGCGAACCAGGCGTCGGGGTATTGGGGGCATCCGGAAGGGGCTGTGTCGCGTCATCCGGGGGCTCAGACTCTTTTTTGGCTGATTCCGCGATCTCTCGCGCCTTGAGGCTCGACGCGAGGGCGAGCACCTCATCGCGAATCGTCAGGACTTCGAAATACAGAACGGTGATCATCAGAACGGTGCCGAGAAACGTAAACAACTCGTTCTCGCTCTTCGTGTAGATGAACACGAACGTGAAAACCACCGTCGCGAAAAGAACGGTGACGAGCTTTCTCAGGCGCTGCTGACGCATCGTCTGTCGGGAGAAGAACGCGTCACGCCATCGCCGCGCCTCGCTGAGACTGCCCTCGATCAGCCAGAGATGATCGCGAATCATCAGCACCTCGACGTAGACGACCGTGATCATCAGAATCATGCCGACGTTCGTCAGGAGTTGGCGGTGTTTGCTGCTCAGCAGCAGGACCGTTATGAAGACGAGAAATGAAAAGGTCAGGGTGACGATCTTCTGCAAAAAGCGCGGCAGGTTCTGCATATCAGCGTCCTCGTTTCATCGGCTCAGCTTTCGAATGCCTTCTTCACTAGTTCGGGGCGGGTTCTGAACACGGTGAGAATCTCGGCATCGAGAGCGAACGGCTCGGAAGAGTCGGTCGGAGATTCGACCCGTTCGGGGATGATCCTGTAGCCGCTTCTAAAGGCGTCGAGCAGTCTCATCGCCTGGTCGAGAGAGGATTTCGACATCCGGTAATGGATGAACCGGTCGATGATCTTCTCGAACTCGGCCGGCTTCAGCCTGAGGCGGTCTAGTTCCCGGCGAAGTTTCGCGGCGTCGCCGGAATGGCGATGATCGATATAAGCCTCGAGGCAGGCCTCGACACGCATGGTGCTGATAACCCTCGGGCGCGGGCCGAAAAGCATCATGCCGGCAAAAAATCCCGTGACGGCGAGTGCGATTGCGAGAACCCAGTTCCAAAGGGGCTTTCCGGCTATCTGCAGCATATGAAATCATGGTAACATCGCCGTATGCACGTGTCAATGCATGGTTGACAAGGGCACCGCCTGGTGTTAGATTTTTATGATTGTTCCGATTGTTTCAGGGGTCTTTCACCTGAATATAGATCATCCCCAGCTGAAATACAGCCAGTATTCCGGAGAACTGTTCGCCAGATGATGACGATGATGGACGCGACGAAAAGCAGCGGACCCCGCAAGCGCATACTGATCGTTGACGACGAGGAGCAGATCCTTCTTCTGCTGAAGACGATCCTCAACGTCTACGGGTATGAGAGCATCGAGGTGGTTTCGCCGAAAGAGACGTTCGCGAAAGTGAAGGCGGAACAGCCCGATCTGGTCATCCTCGATATCGCCATGCCCGAGATGGACGGCTACCAGGTCTGCAAACTGATCAAGAGCGATCCCGCCTCGAAGAACATTCCGGTCGTCATGATCACGGCCCTCGCCCTCGAGCAAGATCGAAAATGCGCCCTCGAAGCCGGCGCCGACGGTTTCATCCTCAAGCCGTTCGATCCGCGCGACGTCATCGCCGAGATCGAAAAACTCTGCGGAGGTCGGCAGTCGAGCTGACCCGGTCCGGATTTTCACCCGGCCCCCCTCTACTTCGGACGTTTCTCGTTTCGCAGGTGTCGGCTCCGTGCGACGTTTTTCCCGCAGGAAGCGGCCGTTCTTCTTCATGATCTCTTGAATTGAGCCCAGGCCTGTGCTAGACTTTCCCGCCAAGCAGGGGATTTTCCCCTTGCAGGTCAGAAATCATAGGAGGGCACCAGGGATGAATAAATACGTATACGTGTTCGGTGGCGAGAAGGCCGATGGCCGCGAGAACATGAAGGATCTCCTCGGCGGCAAGGGCGCAAACCTTGCCGAGATGTGCCATATCGGGCTGCCGGTTCCGGCCGGTTTCACCGTGACCACCGAATGCTGTACCGAGTATTTCCAGCTCGGGAGCAAGTATCCCAAGGATCTCGACGCGCAGGTCAAGAGCGGCCTGAAGGTGATCGAGGACAACATGGGGATGAAATTCGGCGACACGACGAACCCGCTTCTGCTCTCCTGCCGCTCTGGCGCCCGCCAGTCGATGCCCGGCATGATGGAAACCGTTCTGAACGTCGGTCTGACGACCAAGACGATCCCCGCGCTGATCAAGAAGACCAACAATCCGCGCTTCGTCTGGGACGCCTACCGGCGCCTGATCATGATGTATTCCGACGTCGTCATGGAGAAGGCTGAAGGCATCGAGCCCGCCGAGGGCAAGGGCATTCGCAAGCAGCTCGACGACATGCTCCACGAGATCAAGGCCAAGAAGGGCTACAAGTCCGACACCGACCTGACCGCCGAAGAGCTCGAAAAGCTGGCCGGCGATTTCCGCGCCCGCGTCAAGAAGGTTCTGGGCAAGGAGTTCCCGGATGACCACATGGAGCAGCTGTGGGGCGGCATCGGCGCCGTGTTCAAGAGCTGGAACG
>MWAR01000050.1 GCA_002068715.1 bacterium ADurb.Bin374 | reverse complement strand
GGGTACACCGTCTCGACCGTCGGCATCGCCGCCAACAACACGGTGGAGCAGTCGGCCATCGTGAACAACCAGAGCATCGTCGAGGTGACCGTCGGCGCCTCGCTCACGAGCGCAAGAAACGAGACCTGGGATGCAACACTGCAAAGGACGGTGCGCGTATCACGTGACAATGCCCCGTAACAGCCGAGCCCCGACACGATTCCGTTCCGGTTTCACGCTGATGGAAGTAATTATAGCAGCGTGTATATTATCGCTTTTCATGGTCGGCCTGTTCAGCGTGTTCCGCGGCGGCCAGCAGGTCGGAGCTCAGGGACTCTGGATGCAAAAAACGGTCACCGAGCTCAGAAACGCCACCCGTCATATATCGACAACTATTTCGAGGAGCAGTTATCCCTCGACAATCGTCTTTCCGGGTACCATCGTCGAAAACGACAAGGACGACTTCAAGGCCCATTACTCGTCCGAGCCCTGCATCGAGGCGAGCCGGGCGAAAGTGGTTACCGCGAAGACGACGCCGGGAACCCAGTTTCTGCGATTCACCGAGTCGATTCCCGAGCAGTCGGGCGGAGCGCTCACCAACAACGCCATCCTGTATTACCACGTATATTCGCTCGCGAAAGACGGCAGGCTGCTCTACAACCGGTATCAGCGAAACATTCCGCAGACCGTTTCCCCGAATTTCATCAAGGACATCAGCCAGGCAGCCGTTCCAAGCGGTGATACGACACTCGTCGAGAGCGTGGAACTGGTTACCGACGTTGCATCGATCGGCGTGCGCATATCCGCCACGACGGCGTCCATCACTCCCATCCTCATCGATATCGAGTGCGCATGGCCGCGCGGCAAGACCAGGCGAAGCGAGCGCGCGGCTGCGCTTCCCAATGTCCCGGCGTTCCAACACAATGCGACGACCGACGCGGACTGGCGATTGAACTGAGCCGGCCGCATTCCCAATTTCCCGGAGGTCTCAGATGATCGTTCGACTGATGATGGTTCTCTTCGTTCTGGCGGCAGGCTTCGTTTCGCCGGCGATGGCCGAGCAGGCTCTGCAGGTCGGGCATTGCAACATCGCGATGGCCGTCATGCTGCATCCCCTGATGGCGAAGATCGACACGGCCACGGGCAGATTTCGCAGCAACGCTCTTCCGAACGGCGCCACTCTGGTCGGCCAGGCCGCCGTCGAGCTCGACGAACAGCGCAAGGAGCTCATCAAGCAGACGAGCGACCTCCGCCAGGAGCTCGCAAAGGTGAACCAGGAGTTCATCAGCAAGCTCCACGAACTGAACCGAGAGCGCGACAAGGCCGTAAAGGCCGGTCAGAATCAGCCTTCCCCGGCTCCCAGTACAGACGAGTATAGTAATAAAAGGCGGTCTCTCGAACACGAGCATCGCCAGAAGATCATCACCATTCGTGAGAGGCTCGCTGCCCGGGAGGGAGAGTTGGAAAAACTGAACGTCGAGGCCAGGCTGACGGACCTGCTTCCGGTGACCGACACGGAGCGGGTGTTCAAGCTCATCCTCGACGACATTTATGAGGCGGCGAACATCGTCATCGAGCGCGAGAAGCTGGCCTTCACCTTCAACAGCGCCACCACCTACCGGTTCGCCATGCCCTCCGGCCAGGCCGCGACGGAAAACCCGATCGCCGGGCTTCTGTCCCAGCCGCCAGCGGCCAAATCAGGGTCAGACCAGGAGTTCGCCGCCATGAGCCGGCTGTATCGCTGGGCAACAGGGGAAAAAGCCCAGCTGTATCACTGCGACGATGCGCGATTGTCGCAGTTCGTTGTGAAAGGCGGCAAGGACATCACCGCCGAAGTCGTGAGCGAGGTTTACAAGAAGCATCAGGTGCCATCCGGCGCCTGCGATCTGGTTCAAAAGCTGTTCCGCACGCAACTCATGAAATAACGCTGTTTCAGCAGGGCTGGCCGGGCCTGCGCGGCAAGGAGGTATCGAGTATGAAGAACATCACATCCGGGCTGGTGCTGGGGGTTCTCCTGTGTTTTGGCTTGATCGGTGCTCCGGCCGCGTATGCCGCCAGCGCGTCGAACAACGGCATGACTTATATCCTGCTGCCGTCGACGAATACCGACCCGGCTTATATCGTGCGCCTGCAACACCAGGACCCCACCGGCGCGACTACCCCCCAGGCCGAGTTGTATTCGCCCGGTTCCACCGGCTATCCGGCCGGCCAGTATTTCGGACTTGCCGTCAGCCAGGAACGGGATATTTTCCTTCTTCGCTCGCCCATTCTCGGCGCAGATGAAGGCTGGAGTCAGGCCCCGGTTGGGTTCGTCCCCAATGCGAGCGACTATGCAACCGATTCGGATATTTTCCTCAGAATGATCGCTGGAAGCGGATGTTCTACTTGGATATCCGTTCACAATTCCGAGTATTGGCAATCCAGTTACCCGATCAACGGCACAACCTATTCCTATGCGCTTGTTGCAGGCGGCCCCAGCACCGTTAGATATCTGAACCCCAACGGCACCGGTCCATTGGGAACCCCTATCTGGAACGGGACCGAGGGAAGTCAGAATCCCGGCGATGCCAACAAATACATTCTCCCATCGCACTGGGGCGGCATGTCCTACTACGCATACGGCACCTCCAACCACCCAGATTTCCCCTGGAAAGCGCTCGATGGTCGCGAAGATCCCGCCGGCTCAGGGGCCACCCGGCCGCTGGTTCTGGCAACGGACGTTCCGCGAAAACATGGCCCCACCGGGTGGCAAACGAATGGCACGATGTTCTCCTGTGTTGTCAAACGTGTCTATGAGAAACGCGATCGCTCGCTGACTCTCATGCGCGGATCCGACAATCCTATCACGAGTCTGACGGACCAGTCCGGCGCGGTTTTGAGCGCCACCGACATACGGGGAAACGAATATTTCGCACGCGCCTGCGGTGACAACTGTATTCCCGGTGGCTCCGGTCCCAGTGCGGCAATTGAGTCCATGCTCGCCAACGTGAAGGTCGTCACCTCGACGCTCGGACGCAGATACGGTTTCAACCAGAAGGGGAAAATGGCGGGCCCCTATTCCGACAGCAAGCTGGCCGCGCTT
>MWAR01000049.1 GCA_002068715.1 bacterium ADurb.Bin374 | reverse complement strand
CCGAAAGGGTCCTGTTTCGGGTTGAGCAAGGGCAACTCGAGCCACTTCGCATACCCCCGTGCCAGCTGGGCCAGGAGCCGGACGAGATCCTCATCCGGTCGGACTTCAAACAGTTGCACGGCACAGCCCCGAACTCCCCGCAGGAAATCGTGAAGGTTGTCTCCGTTGATCCCATCCATGACAGGTTTGATGAACGCATCATACGGGGGCAGTGCACCGGATTCCCGGCGTTTTCTGTATTGTCTCTGAAGCTGCATGAGCGTCCTCGCGGCGATATCCTTGCGATCGAGGCGCAGAGCGGCATCATCCGCGGGCTCCTGCATTTCCGGCACACCCTGCGCGTCCATCGTTTCGAGCCAGCGTGGCAGGATGCGCGCGGCGGTTTCCGAAAGCAGCCAGCGACCGTTCTTTCCGAGCTTTTTATGGCCCTGTTTCAGGGCTTTTCCGGGGTCGATCAGCAGAAACTCCTTCGCCAGATCGCCGCGCTTCACGGCGTAATCGACATCCGAAGTTTTCCGGATACGGGCGGCGATCTCCCCGATGCGTCTGCGCACGTCAGCCTTCATCGTCCCGCTCATTGCGCCGGACTCTTCTTCCAGCCTGAGCGCCATGGTTTCCAGGATCTTGTTTCCACGCGTCTTCCACAGGCCGTCCGGAGCGGCCCAGATGAGATCGGCGGCCTTCCCGAGCGCGCCGGGCGTTTCGTTGGCTTGGCCGACGCGGACGGGATTCCGCAGGTCTTTCGGCGGGACAAGACATGGCTTGAAGTCGTCGACGATGCAGGCCTGGGCGTCCGTCAGAATCCCGTCGACCTCCTCCTCCATCCGCGATATCCGGTCCTGCACGGCCCCCATCGCCTCTTTCATCTCGTGATCCAGCTTTTGCGCTTGCTCCTGAGCCTCTTTTTCCGCGCCCGGCGCCAGATACAGCGAATCGCGCAGACCGGAAAACGTTTTCAGGATCCGTTCCTTTTCGTTCAGGAACGGTCCGGCGGCCGAGTCACGCATCGCCTGGGCCTGACGGGCCAGGTCGGAGATCTTCTGCACCTGGTCTCTCGAAAGATACAGCCCGCGCAGGAGGTTCAGCAGGGAAATCTCCTCGCGGATCTCCTCTAGCTCCGCCACCGGCCTGGGCGCCGACCAGGCGGCGCGGGGAAATCCGGCAACGGAAGCCGTGCAAACGGCAATCGCAAGTATCAAGTTCCTTGCAGCAGACAGCCGAATATTATATTCTATCATATTTATTTTCCTCCGGGCGAAGCGGGCCCATTCCAGCGTCCGGGAATGTCCGTCCGGCAGGAAGGACATGCGCCGCCGACGAGCGTGTTCTTCAGCACCTGGAATCCCAGGCGTTCGATGAGCGTTTTCCCGCATGAGGGGCAATACGTATGGTTTCCCTCATGGCCGGGCATGTTTCCGGTGTAGACATACCGCAGTCCCGACGTCATCGCGATCCGCCGTGCCCGGTCGAGCACGCCGACCGGTGTGGGCGGAAGGTTTTTCAACTGGAACTGCGGGTTGAAGCGGGTGAAATGGAGGGGGACGTCGGGACCGAGATGTTCGGCCAGCCAGTCCGTCTCGGCCTTGATCGCCGTTTCCCGGTCATTCAGCGTCGGTACCAGGAGGGTGACGATCTCGAGATGCTTTTTGGCGGCCGCAATCCTCTTCAGGGTCTCGAGAACCGGCGGCAGAGAGCCTTTGATGACCGTTTCGTAATACTCGTCGGTGAATCCCTTCAGACCGACCGTGAATGCATCGATCAGCCCCAGGAGGTCTTCGAGCGGCTTCTGCTGCAGATATCCGGCCGTCACCATCACCGTCGGCAGACCCGCCTTTTTTGCCAGGCGGGCGATGTCTTTCATGTATTCGATGTAGATCGTTGGCTCGGTATAGAAGAAGGCGATGCCGCCGGCCTTGTATTCCTTTACCTTGGCGATCACCTCGTCTGGCTGAAGCGAATAGTTGCGCGTCTCTTCAGGGGGTTTCTGCGAAAACTGCCAGTTCTGGCAGTAGCTGCAACCCAGGTTGCATCCGGCGGTAGCGATCGAGAAAGCGTTTCCCGGAAGCGGAAAATGGTATAACGGGCACTTTTCTATAGGATCCATGGCCAGGACGCAGGGGGAGGCATAGACGAGTGAATAATATTTCCCGCCACGGGGTTCCCGGACGCGGCACTGGCTGCGCTCGCCCTCGCTTCGAACACACCCATTCGGGCAGAGCCGGCAGTGGATCCGGCCATCCGGGAGTATCTCGTAATACTCCGCCTCGCGGGCCTGTACCGGCACTTCGGCGCATGCCCGAATGTTCAGCAGCCGCGAAGAACCGATCGACAGAAAACAAGCGCCGGCACAGGCATGCAAAAAGGTTCTGCGCTGCATGAACGATTCTTCCGTTACAGAATCTGCGAAAGAATCTGCTCCACCTCGTCGACGGCGGCCTTCGAGCTTTTTTTCTGGATGGCATGGGCCAGACAGTGCCTGACGTGGTCGGTCAGGACGATGCGGCGGGCACTCTCGAGCGCAGAGATCACGGCTTTCATCTGTTGCAGGATCTGCGTGCAGGGCTTCTCCTCGCCGATCATCCGGCGGATTCCTTCTATATGGCCTGCTATACGAGCAAGCCGCCGGTCGACATCCGGATGTGATTCGTGATGATGATGATCGTCATGTTCGTTCATGTCCGCTCTCCTTCGTGCGATAATCCCATCCATGAGGATAGCATCTTCGGGCCGGCCATGCCTTCGGTCGGTCGGATTTTCATTCTTCAGGCCGGGTACGGTATCATGGGAACATCCAATTTGACCAAGGGAGGATGGATGAGATGGCCGAGTTCAAGATCTGTTCGAAAGACGAAGTGAATTACGTGGAGATCATCCTGAAGAACGAGTCGGTCCGGACCGAGTCCGGGGCGATGCGATACATGCAGGGCGAGGTCGAGATGGAGTCCCAGGCCCCGAGCGT
>MWAR01000048.1 GCA_002068715.1 bacterium ADurb.Bin374 | reverse complement strand
GAGGGTGCCTTTCTCGGCCGCCACTTTCTTGGCGACGGCATGGGCGAAATCCGGGTAATCGCACGACTCCCCGCTCTCGGTTCCGAGGTCGGCCACATCGTGGCCGAGCTGTTTCAGATGCTGAATCAATCGCTGTTTCAACGCGAGTCCGGCGTGGTCCGAACCGGTATAGATCTTCACGAAAACCTCCCATGGGCATTCGGGTTCGACAGCAATATACATGTCGGAAGAGAGGGATTCAAGACAACGAACCACCGAGACACGGTGGCACGGAGAAGAAAGGTTCTTCGGATCTCCATGTCCGGCATGTTCGTTTCAAATGCATGTGTTGCGCCTCGGGGGCTGGTTTCGAACCCGCCCTTACAACCAGCATACTGGAATGCACCCTGAAAATTTCCCACACCTCCGTATCTGGGTTGTTGAATCACCGCGGTTCTTCGTGTCTTCATGTCTTCGGGATGAATGATCTCCGTGTCTCTGCGCCTCCGTGGTGAAGCTGTCGTTCGTATATGGAAGCGAATCGGCGATGAATCACCTACGGAAGGTGTCGTATCGCTGGGTCAACTGATCGTAGGCGGCCAGCTTTGCTTCGAGGCGCTTCGTATCGGCGCCGTACCGGAATCTTCCGGTGTCGGACGGGTAGGCTTTCAGGTAGAACTCGAGCCAGAACTCCTCGCGTTCGAGGTTGTATTCGGCGCGGGCTTCCCAACAGTGCAGGTCGCGCACGATTCCGAGCGTCAGGGGGCTGAACTTTTTATTGAGGTGATTATAGTTTCCGTTCGCCGTGACTTCCCACATCGGCCTGATGACGGCCCGATAATTCATCGACGTGTTCGTGATGCGTCGGTATTCGTGCGGATACGTGACGTTGGTATCGAAGGACCACAGGCTGCTCGCCATCCGGTACCGCATGTTCATGTTCCCCGGGGTCAGCCGGGTCATGTCCATACGGCTGAAGGCGACGGGGTCGGGAACGTAATCACGGCGCATGAAGAACTCCCAGCTCCGGTAGGCGTCCTGCCGCGAACGTCTCGAGTAATCCCAGTAGACCTGTTCGAGCCGGTTCGAGACGCGGTTGTAGTTGAAGTTGACCGGATTGAGGTTCCAGGTGTTCTCGGCGAATCGCAGCCGCGTCGACAGCATGTCGGTGCTCGTCACCGAGTCGAACTGGAACGGGGATTTTCCTTTCTGCGTCGAGACGTTGTAGTTGAACTCGAGATTCGTCACCTTCGAGAATTTCTGGTTCGCGCGGACGGTCGTAGCGCCGTTTTCGCGTTCGATGCCCTCGCTGTACCAGCTCTTGTCGAGGTTGTAGGACGGGGTGAAATCGAACCGCCTGTTCACCTGCACGGTCGGCACGGAAAAATTCGACCTGACCTGCTTCTTCGTCGTGTTTTTCTTGTCGTCGAGATTCCCTTCCTCGTAGAGGCCATACATGCCTGAAACCGTCATCGTGAGCGGCACCCCTGGCGTCGTGTATGCCGGGAAGGAGAAGTTCACCTCGGGAACGCGATCGAGAATCTGGTACCCCGAGTCGAGCGTGTATTTGTTCCCGTCGAGGTCGAAGAATTTGCTCGCCGTGATGTTCATGTTCATGCGCCGCATCACCGGCGTGATGTTCATCTGGACGTTCAGATCCTGGTTTTCTTCCAGTCCGGTCACCTTGTCGCCAGTGTAGGCGACGCTCGTCGAGACGGAATCGCCCTTCTTCGTCCGGAAGCTGTGCGAAAGGTTCAACTGCGTGTTCTTGTGACCGCGCTGGGTCTCGTCGAGACTGTAGAGTGAAAACGTGCCGTTGCTGTTCGAGCCGGTGCCGAAGCTTCCGGTCATTCCGATGCCGTAGCCGCGCTTCTGGAAATAATCGTAGGTGAAATTGCCCTTCGATCCGCGTGTGAGCTCGAGATCCGTTCCGAATTTGAAGTAGATGCCGTCGATCTGCGACATGCCCTGGCGAGTCGTGAAGAATTTCTCCTTCTGGAAGAGGCTGGACCGATCGAGCTTTTTCCGGTAGAGACTCCGGCTGCGCCATTTGAACGCGAGATCGCGCATCGTCATCTCGTGACCTGGAACGATTTCGATCTCCTTCGCCTCGAGCGAGTAATGCGGGTTGTCGACGTCATCGCAGGTCGTCTGCATGACGTCGTGGGCGATGCTGTACGCCGGACTCACATAGACATCCTTCGCCCGGAAATAATTCCGGTTGCGCCTGATCTCGGCATCACGCATCCAGCCCTTGCCGTTTTTCATGTTGTAGACGAGAAAATCGCCGGTCGTCCTGTCGTAGCCCTTCCAGAAGTCGACCCCGCCCTGGGCGAAGATGTCCTCGGTTTTTGTATTCGCCTGAATTGTATCAGCCGCTATACGCATATCCTTGAACGTGATGAATGCGCGGCCTTTCGTCACCACCTGGTCGGCCTTCGACCGGAACTCGAGGTAATCGCCGAACACCTCGACCGGGAACTTCTGCGAATCCATCTCCGGAACGTCGAACGCCGCCGCGGGACGGCCGGCCGCCACGCAGAAAACGAGCAGCACGATCAGGCGCACCCAGACGGTGCGCACGAACGGGCGAAACATCATTCGAACGATTCCATCAACCGCGCGTCTCCACTCGCGGAATACCTCCGCGGACAAAACCGGACAATGGCATACCCGGACCATGGATCGACATGGCCTTCCCTAAGGATATCGGCGTTCTGCCTCAAAACACTCAGCAGTTCGGTGAAAAAAGGATCACGAACCGATCAGCGCCTCGTGTAGCCGGTTCATGGCCTCGCCGGCCTGGTCGGAATCGACGACGACGGTCATGCGGCAGCCATCCTGCTCGACCAGGTGCGGAACGATGCCGATCTCGTCGAGACGCTGCCGGAGCCTCACGACATGCCGGTCGTCTCCGATCAGCCCCGTTCCCGCCAGTGTCAGAAACGTGAC
>MWAR01000047.1 GCA_002068715.1 bacterium ADurb.Bin374 | reverse complement strand
AGTTCGGGGTTCACCCCGTTTTGTATCTGGCGATATATTTTTACGATCATCCGGTCGCCGAGCCGATACGAGGAGTGACTCTGCTCTAGGCTGAGCCTGCAAACCGGCTCTTCATGCCTGGAATCCATTTCCTTAAGAGCGCCGGAGGCGGAAAACCGCAGAACGCCGTTTTCGAGAGAAACGTCACCGGATCTTCTGAGGGCCGCAAGAACTCCCCGGCAAAACTGGTCATCATGAAGGGCGTCAAATACGAAACATCGGCCTCGCGCTCCATCCGCTTCGACGATGCAGGCCTCGGACGGAAGCCCGGGGGGCAGTTCGGCGCCGGACCGGAAGACGCTCAGGGGAAGAAAATAGGTCTGGACGGATCCGCCGGCAAAGGAGACTGAAAACATCGCGCAGACCCATTCGGGCAGATCGTCGATGCGAACCGGCTCAGCCGTGAGAAGCCGGACCGCGGATATTTCACGCCCCTTCCCGGCAAACCACCGTTTTGTCCGGATATATCGGGATACGCCTTCTTCGAGAGATCTGGTGAAGGACCTCACGGCGTGCGCCTGCAGCGCTCAGTCATAGCTCTGGAGGCGGCTCACGTCGATCTTTATCAGCAACGGGAAAAAATCGTCGATGAGCCGGAACCCCGAAAACACCTTCCAGTGCTGGTATTTCCAACAGCCGCTTTCCGACACCGCCCAGAGATACCCCTTGTCATCGAAGGCCAGGTCTTCGAGGCCGTGAAGGATCTCGTATTTCGCCACGATATCGCCGGTTTTGGGATCTTTCTTGTGAAGCACGCTCGTCTTTTCGAGGCGACGGGTGACCGTCCGGCTGATCCAGAGATTCCCCTCCCTGTCGAATGCCGCACCCTGGGCCCCGGCGCTGATCCAGAGGCTCGTCGAAGCATTCGAAGCCGTCAGCGTGCGCACCTTTCTGCCCAGATCGGGTTTTCCCGGCTGGTTCTCACCGTCCCGATCGTCCCATGCGATCAGCCCGGCAGGAATTTCATAGATACGGGTATTTTTTTCCCGGTCTTCACCATCGGTATACCGCCCGAGCCAGAGCGTTCCTGAAGCCGGCAACTCCTTCAGGCCAATTCCGATCCCAACGGTACCCGTGGCCGGACGGTCAGCCGCTTCGTCGCCATTCGCCGTGATGGTGATCTGGCGCCCGCCGAAGGGGTTTCTACCGCCCTCGCTCCGGGTGTTCGAAACAGACACGTTCGTGGCAGGCGCGTCGGCCACTGCGCGCGGTTTCAGGAACATCGCCGCCTTTTGCAGCGTCGACGCCGATTTTTTCCAGGCTGCGAAAGAACCGACGATCCCGTCATCCCCGGTGCCGCCGAGGGCAACCCGGGCCAGGAGAGCCTCGTTGTTGAAGGCAGAGCCGAGCTTGAATGCCTTTTCGATATCGATCTTGAACACATGGCGGGTGTCTGAAACATACAGAATGCCCTGCCCATCGCAGGCGAGGCCGCCGGCATGCTTGCACAGGGCGCCCTGTTCGATCGGCCCCATCGTGAACCAGCCGCGGGATTCGCCCGTCGCCGGATCTATGCGATACACCCTGCATTCGACAGCCTCGCTGTCGTCTTTGCGGCCGTCCCAGATATACCCGGCAACGAGCACATATGGAGAAGACCATGTGAGGCCCTGCGGAACGAATTTTTCATCGAGCCCCGGCGTCCAGATGCGGGTGACGATCGCCGCCTCGTTATGCGTCCGGCGAACCTTCTTCCCTGTTCCGTATTTCACCGGTGCCTTCCCGAGAATTTTCTGTCCGTCGGCAGATGGCCCTGCCGCAAGACACGGGGAAGGAGCGAGCAGGCACGCCACCGCGAGACAAGCAAAAAGGATTCTCTTCATACGGCCCCGTCACCTCCGGACACACATTTCCATTACTACGAGATCGAACGCGATCAGTTTCGGGAAAAACCGATCGTCATTTCGGATATCCGATCGTCTGCCCAATCACGATGTACTGCTGAGGTCTGAGCTTGAGCACCTCCGCCGCCTTCTCTTTCGGCACGGACATTCTGGTGACGACGGCGAGATTCGCGGCCGCTCCATACAGATAGACATTCTGCGAGCAGTGGCCTGCATCGACGGAAGCGGCGACAAGCTGATCTTCGCGCTCTTTCATGAAATCGAATTTCGAAAGGTCAGACACATATATGAGGTTGAGAGGTGCGGATGCGACATAGGGCTGCGTTCCAGCCGCAAGCGTATGATCACCAGAAGCGATGAGTGCCAGTTCGTGTTTCGGTGCATCGTATAGATACACGCCGTCTTTCATGATGGCATAGATATCGATATCCTGTGCGTTTTTCGCCGACGGGCTCGTCCGTTTGCCGCTTTCGGGGCGATTGACGCCATTCGCGCACCAGAGAATGTTGGAAAGATCCTGCGATGTCAGAGGTTTGTCGGTATATTCTCTGCGGCTCTGGCGTTCTTTCAGAGCCTGCATGAGAGGCTTGTCGGGGGTCAGTGCCGGTGCGGGGAGTTTGATGTTCTCGAGGGTTTGCGCCGACACGGCCGAAAGTGACAACGCCACCATCAATGCGGTCAGGATGGGAAATCGCATGATCATGCCTCCATCGAAAAGATTCTTTAATAATGATATCACGATATGAACGACGCCGTTGCCGGTAGGGCGTGTTGTCATGTGCGTTGTATGATGTTTAATATATATCAGCGGAATCTGCGTCATCTGCGGATCCCTCTCTGTGTCTCGGTGTCTCTGTGGTGCGTTGTCTTTGTGTCTTTGTGGCTTTGTGGTGAAATGTTCTCTGTGTCTCGGTGTCTCCGTGGTGCGTTGTCGTTGTGGTGAAATTTTCCGGCTAAAGACAGAACCGCCCGGGGCTTTTGGCCCCAGGCGGTTCATAACCCTGGCATC
>MWAR01000046.1 GCA_002068715.1 bacterium ADurb.Bin374 | reverse complement strand
TCGACTACATCTATGGCTCGCCTGCCGATCTTTTCGCCATGCAGGACTCCTGGTGGGGAAAAGGCGGTATCGGATACGAGTATTACAAGGATACCGGCGCTCTGTACAAGCTCGACTACACGAACAACTCGAACCCGTCGTCTGAATATCTCGGCATGATTTCAGGGAAAGTCGACAACATCGGAGTCGATGGCGACGGCTTCCTGTATATCATGACCACGGCAGATGACATCAGCGATTCGGGCGTCATGGCACTCGCGCCGGCCGTTTCCACTCTTCCCGGCCTCTCCGGGTATGCCATTCTGCCCAGTCCGACGACCTGGTATCACTGCACGGGCGGCAACGAAAACACGAACCGCATCGAAGTTACCGATGCCGCCAAGCTTCCGAGCGATTTCAGAGAAATCGTCTATTCCCAGGGCGTTTCCAAAGTGGTCAACAAGTATCCTCCATCGGCGGGGAACGGCTCGCTGGCGGCACCGACAACGACCGGCCAGCTTTCCGGGTATTATGTCGACGAGTGGAAGCGCAAGGTTCGCTGGAACGGCTCCGTCGCGAACTGGGAAGGAAGCTGGAGCCTCGAGGCTCCGGCAACCCGGGATTCGGAAATCGCGGGGGAGCTCGCCGTCGTGAACATCGCGAAGCTTCCGGCCGTTTTCAATGAGAACCCTGGAACACCCCAGATCTGTCGGGAAGACCGCACAGCATTCAACACCGCTGTCTCCGAAGACACCGCGGTCAAATTCAAAGTCGAGGGGTACAAGCCCTACATCACGGATACCGACGGAACGACCCGCCGCAACCTGAAGTCGCTGGGCAGTTTCGGAACGGTTTATACGAACGTCAGAATCAATTATCTGCCGACCGCCGCTGGTGATTACAATCACGACGAAGACGGCGACGGGGTCTTCAGCGGATTCCCGACCAGTCTGTTCGAGGCTGGCGGCTTCTCGACTTCGATCACATGGTATGCAGATCTGGTCGACGGTGACACCATCACCTCGTCGGTCATAAGCAGCGTTGCGATAGCCTCCGCTTCGAACGAGACGTTCGGCAGCACGGCGTGCGACTGGAGTTTCACGCCTCCGCATCCGGGCAACTATACGGTCTGGGCGAATATCACATACAACCACTTCAATTTCGCCGGAGCCAACCGACCAACGGATCTGACCTCCAGTCAGCGCACCCTCACGACCTCGAAGCGTCTCCTGCGGGTCGTTTCCGCGACATCGCTGAACGGGCCGCCAAGCCTGATCTCGGCTATCAGCCTCGAACCGGCACGCGCCGGAACGGGCGCCTTCCAGAGCTGCACCTCCTGTGCGGACGCGGGCTACGACCTCCCCGAAGACCAGAAGATCAACAACCTGCGGGTCTCGTTCAGGGCCCAGTTCATGAGGGATGCCAACTACCGGTCCAACCAATCGGCGTTGCTGACAACGTTCGACGGCATGGGCGTCTGGGATTACGATGAATATTATGCTCTTTACAATGCGGCCGGCGAGGCCCCGAACTATACGCTTCAGGGCACCCATGTCTACAACCACCAGACATCGGGCGGCGGATATACCGTCTCCAGCGCCTTCAATCCAGGCTGGCCGAAACCGGGAATACCCGCGCCGGCCAATGCCGGAACACGCATCGATACAGGCACGCTTTCCGAGAACGATCTCAGGTTCCTCCGCTGGAACCTGTGGCTCGAAAACACCTGCACCGGCGCAACCATTCCCGGTATCACGCCGCCGGCCCGTGGCGTCAAGCTGGCCTCCGGAGACTTCAGGACCGCCGGCGGTGCGACGATCAATCCGACGGCCAATACCGGCGAATATCAGGTTTCCCTGAGCCTGCCCCCGACCGCACAGGCTTCAGCTATCGCCACACCGATCGATCCCGACCAGTATACGCTCAGGCTCGAACTGATCTATCCGCGCGTCAAATGGCAGGAAAGTTCTCTCATCGATAACGCAGCGCAGAAGCAGTATCGCAGCATCATTCCGGATTCCGTCCCGGTCAGCGCGATCTGCGAACTGTCGCACCCGATTCTGCCTACGAGCGACACGGCGGTCGGAGGCGGTTCCGCCTTCTCGAACGCCTCCATCAAATCCTGGCTGGTCAGGGTCCGCGACGGCACCATTCCGACGATCTCGGACTGGTCGAAGCCGATCGTCCATACGACCGGCGATCCGATTCCGGATGTCACGGCTTCGTTCACCATCTCCGACAACAACCCCCGCGCCAGGTTCGACCCGTTCACCATCGAGTATCAGATGGTCAACTCAGCACGGCCCCGTGACACGGCTGAGTCGAACAAGGCTCTGAACACGGCGAATACTACGAACACCGGCGTCGCCCAGCTGCCGAATTACGCCGACTTCTGGAAAGACGACACATTCCGCGTCGGCGCCACGTATACGGCCCAGATCACCGACTACGGCCCCACAGGCGAATTCAGGCCAGCGGGCCTGTTGACGAACTGGGTCGGCCTCCTGAATTACCACGCGAAGGGCAGCCTCAACGACGGCCTCGGCGTCGATGCGTTGAATACCACCCACCAGTTCGGGTCGTTCACCGCGCCTCTCCCGCAAGAAGCCATCGTCACGACGAACTGGGCCCTCGAGAGGTATGACAACGATCCTCCGGGCTTCCGCGTCGAACTGATCTCCCAAAACGACAACCGCCGCTGGGTCGCCACCCTCACCGAAGGGGTGCAAGACAAGGTCTGCGTACCCAAGACCGAAACCGACCTTGCCTCCAGTACGCTGGAAATCGGGTGTTACAACCTCGATGGAACGATCATCGGCGGGAGTCCGGCCAGCGCGAACATCAACGGATGCACCATGTATCCGAACCAGATCGGTGCCGCGAACGAAACGGTCAACGCTGGAAGCCT
>MWAR01000045.1 GCA_002068715.1 bacterium ADurb.Bin374 | reverse complement strand
CCAGCAGGGAGCCGCGGCGATGCAGAACATCACCCTGAGCATCCCTGGCAGAGGGAACCGGTCAGGCGAGGCGCGGATCGCGGTCATGGAACCGGTGCAGGTGCCCCTCCCCTGGCTCACGGGACTGGCACGTCGATTCGATATCTGCCTGACCTGGAGCGGGTCGGCGGAAACGACGTGGACCTCGCTGTTTTTCCTCCCCGGCATGGGGCCGATCGGATACGCGGAGTATGATCTGAACACGCGGCATCCGGTCCGATTCGCCTGGCTGTGGGGAGCCAACGTGGGCGGCCGCGAGTTTCTGCCCCCGGCGACACCGAAGAACTCGAACCCTTCATCACCCTGGTCATCAGCCCCATACCTCCACAGCAATGGAGCGTCGGGACTCCTTTCGTGAAAACGATGACGGCCACCGGCGGCCAGCCGCCCTATGCCTGGTCGGTATCGGGATCGCCCTCATGGGTGAACATCGAGCCTGCGACCGGCATTTTAAGCGGGACTCCGGATCGTGAAGGCTCGTATGACTTCGATGTCGTCGTGCGCGACTCGGCCGACCGTGTGGCGACACTTCCCATGCTGGCTGACGTCACCACGCCGGCGCCGCTGACGGTCACCCTGGAACAGGCTTCCGGACAGGCCGATCCGACCAGCGCCGCGACGGTTCATTACACCGTGACGTTCTCCCGCGCCGTGAGCGGGTTCTCGGCTGAAGACGTCTCTCTCGGCGGAACGGCCAATCCCACCGTCTGCACGGTGGCCCAGACGGCGCCCAACGACGGCACGACCTGGGACGTGGCCGTATCGGGAATGACCGGAGACGGCACCGTGACCGCCTGGATCCCGGCTAATATAGCAATTGATACAGACACTCACTGGAACAGGCCGTCGACCAGCGCGGACAATCAAGTGACGCGAGATTCGACGGCTCCGGCGGTGGCGATCGCGCCGGCTGTCGGCCAAGTGGCAACGACGACCCTGAACACAGCCGCCTTCACGGTGACCTTCAGCGAAGCGGTGACGGGCTTCACGAATGCCGACGTCCAGATGGTGAGCGTTCCGCAGGGGGCGATCACGACCATCGCGGTCACCGCTGTGTCACCGGCGGTCTACACGGTGACACTCGGAGGAATGACCGTCGACGGTGTGTATTCACTGTCCGTGCCCGCCAACGCGGCGGTCGATCAGGCAAACACCGGCAATCTGGCAGCGCCTTCCCCCGCCGTGGTGGCCCGTGACACGGTGTCTCCCGCGGTGACCGTCAACCAGGCGGCAGGCCAGCCCGATCCGACCAGCGACGCTTCCGTGCTCTTCACCGTCGTTTTCTCGGTACCGATGACGGATTTCACCAACGCCTGCGTAGCCCTCAGCGGGACCGCCCTGCCGACGACGGCCGTGGTGACCGAGGTCGCGCCGATGAACAAGACGACCTACCAGGTTACCGTCTCCGGCATGACGCAGGACGGAACTGTCGTCGCCGCGATTCCCGCCGGGATCGCGCATGACGTCCTGGGCCATTCGAATCTCGCCGGCACGTCCACGGATAACTTGGTGACGAGGGATGCCACCGCTCCGACCGTGGCGATCGCGCCGGCAGCCGGCCAGGTGGCCACGACGACCCTGAACACGGCAAACTTCACGGTGACCTTCAGCGAAGCGGTGACGGGCTTCACGAACACCGATGTCCAGGTGGTGAGCGCTCCGCAGGGGGCGAATGCAACCATAGCCGTCAAGGCCGTTTCACCGACGATCTACACGGTCACGCTTGGCGGGATGACCGTCGATGGCGTCAGCAAAGTCGTCGATGAGTATAAAGCCAAGGAGGTCAACGCCTAATGGATAAGATCGAATCGCTTGATGCCCTCCAGAAGGACATCGACACCTGCTCGAAAGCCTTTGATGCGAAAATCAAAGGGCTCGGCAAGAAACGGGCCGTCATGGTTTGCGGGGGAACCGGTTGCTTAGCCAACGATTCCGACGCGATCCTCCACGAGCTCGAGAAGCAAATCAAAGAAAAAGGCCTCTCCGAAAAGGTCAGCGTCAACCACGTCGGCTGCTTTGGCTTCTGCAGCCAAGGCCCGTTCGTGAAGATCTTCCCGGAAGAGGATCTCCTTTACGTCGACCCGGTCACCCATGAGAAGGTGGTCCGCCAAGACGATATCAACTTCTACAAGAAACAAAAACGCATCTCGCTCCATGGCTGCTCTTTGATCAACCCGGATCTCCTCGAGGAGAGCTTGGGCTACGATGGCTTCAAGGCCCTCAAGAAGGTCTTGACCTCGATGAAGCCGCAACAGGTCATCGATGAAGTGTTGGCCTCGGGCATCCGCGGACGCGGTGGCGCTGGCTTCCCCACCGGGAAGAAATGGCAATTCGCCGCGAACCAAGTCGCCGATCAGAAATACATCGTCTGCAATGGCGATGAAGGCGACCCGGGCGCGTTCATGGACCGCTCGATTCTCGAGGGCAACCCCTTCGAGGTCATCGAAGGCATGATGATCGCCGGCTACGCCTTTGGCGCGAGCCAAGGCTACTTCTATGTCCGCGCCGAATATCCGGTCGCGGTGGAGCGCTTGCTCCGCGCGATGGACGATATGCGGAAGGTCGGACTCCTTGGCGACCATATTCTCGGAACCGATTTCAGCTTCGATGTGCACCTCCGCGAAGGCGCTGGCGCGTTCGTCTGCGGCGAAGAGACCGCGCTTCTCAACTCGATTGAGGGCAAGCGTGGCATGCCGCGTCCGCGTCCTCCTTTCCCGGCCATCAAAGGTCTTTGGGGCAAGCCGACCTGCGTCAATAACGTCGAGACGCTCGCTCAGATCCCTTACATCATTCGCGTTGGCGCAGCCGAATACGCCAAAGTGGGAACCCAAGGCAGTAAAGGCACGA
>MWAR01000044.1 GCA_002068715.1 bacterium ADurb.Bin374 | reverse complement strand
TTGTCGTCTTCATAGAGCTTCACCTTCAGCCCCGCGTCCGCGGCGTCCTTCTCGAAGGTCGTTCCGGTTACCAGGGCTACCGTATTCGACGTGTCGAATCGGGAAATGTCCGTAAGGCCCGAATCCTTCCGCACAATGAGCTGGGGACCCGAGTAGTAGTAGGGATCGGAGAAGTCGACGACTTTCAAACGATCCTCCGTAACGGCCATGCTGCCCAGAATGCCGTCGTACCTGCCCGCGCGCAGGCCTTCGATGATGCCGTCCCAGGATGTGGTAACGTAGTTCATTTCAAAGCCGAGACGTTTCGCAATTTCCCGTGCGACGTCAACGTCGAATCCGTCGACAGAACCGTCGTCCACAAGGAAATTAAACGGCGGATAGCCGCCCGAGCCGGCAAACGAAATGGAGTCGGCGGCGTCCTTTTTTCCGCCCGCCGCTGCCGGCAGGGTAAGAATCAGGAGCATAGCCGCCCCGGTAATGAGAGTTTTTACGATTTTCATGTTTCCTCCAGAGGAATAAGACTTGGCGTCTAAAGTAAGAGTTAAACTGACATACTTAAACAAATACAGAGGTTGTCAGTACCGACATACTAAAAATAACGAACAAGTTGTCAGTTGTCAACCCATGGAGAAAGATGATTGTCGGGCCTGATGCAAAAAGAGGGCTTGTGAGGGGATGGATTTTGCGGGCGTGCGAAGATTACTGAGGGCTGGAGAGAAGGCTCTGAACGCCGAAAATCGAGGGTTCGTCGCCGATGAAAACGATGACGTCCTCGGCTTCGAAGCGAAAATACGGTCCCGGCGATAGTATGAGCCGGCCCGCGCGGCGGACGGCAATGATGGTGGCTCCGGTTTTCTGCCAGAAATTGAGTTCGTCCTCGGTTTGTCCGCAGACGGGGGAGCCGCCGGGCACGTCGATCTCATAGTTTCTGAAAGGGCTGCCTTCCGCAACCCTGGAGGTCATACCGGAAATATCGCTGGCGAGTTCAACGATTTTTTTGCTTAAGACAGCGTGTTCTTCCATTGTTTTTTTGAGTTTCTTGCGGAGCGCCTGAACTCCGGCGTATTCGTCGAATCGTTCGATATATGCGCTGGCGGCGCTGCGGGAGAGCACGACCGCTCCGCTGTTATGCTTTACCTCGACTACCTGCATGTCGGAAAGAAGCTTGAGCGCTCTGCGTATTGTTTCCGGAGATACCCGGTATTCGGAGGAAAGAATCGAGCGGCCGTAGATTTTTTCTCCCTCATGCAGATCGTCCCGTGCTATCCGGCGGGCGATGTCAAGGGCGATGCGCAGATATACGGGAGAGGTGTCCGGCTCTGCCGGCTGTGCGTCCAGGGCTGTGTCTTTCGTCTCGATCATGGAAGAAATAGTATAGCATATCCGGCTTGAGTTGTTATACGGCTTTTATTTTGACCTGATCCGAAACTATGATAGAGTAGAGTCATCGCATCTTGAGGGAGGCTTGTTGTGGCTTTTTCACGCATTGTTCGCCGGTACTCCGGTAATCGCCTCGGACAGGCGTCATTAGTATTCCTCTCTCTTGCCCTTGCTTCCTGCCTCGGTTCTCTACCGGCGCAAGACCGCGTGGAACCAGCCGGATCGGCCGAACCCGGCGTCATTGATCTCCGCTCCGCTTCCTTCGATTCAGATTTGCTTATCCGCCTCGGCGAAGGCTGGCTTTTTTCTTATGAGGATTCCTCCGGGATGCCGGCGCGGATTCCCTTCAACTGGAACGCCCGAAACTTTTCCGGCGCGGACGGCTCGGCCTTCCGCTCGGGTCCCTTCGGCAGGGGAGTATTCAGAACGACCTTGCTGCTTCCCGAACGCCGCGGGGATCTGGCACTGAAAATAGGGGAGGCCGGAACCGCTCTGGCCGTCTACTGCGGCGGCGTTGAAACCGCCAGGCTCGGCAAGGTCTCCGGGTCTCGGGCGGGAAGCGTTCCGCGCGTGATTCCTCTCCGCGTTCTTCTCCCCCCGGAGGAGAGCCGCCTGGAGATCGTTCTCGAGGTGTCCAATTTCGAAGATTCCAACGGAGGAGGGCTGTGGGGGCCGGTGTATATCGGTTCTGCGGCGGCCGTCGAACGCGAGCGCTCCGCCGCCCTCATCCGCGACGCCTTTATTTCAGGCATTTTCTGCGTGATCGCCCTCTACCATCTGGCCCTGTTTTTCAGCCGTCCGGCGGATCTTTCCTCTCTTTTGTTCGCCGCCGTCTGCGCCTGTTTCTTTTTCCGCCAGCTTGCTACCGGAGAAAAGCCTCTTGCCCTGTTGTTTCCCTCTCTTCCCTGGACTGTTCTGGTTCGCATCGAATATCTCACCCTGTACTGTCTCGCTCCGGCGTACACCGCCTTTTTCGCCCGGCTTTTTCCGAGCGATGCCCTGCGCAAAGTCCGCGCCGCCATGCTGGTGTTCGGCCTCGCCTCGGTCGCATGCGCGCTCATACTTCCCGTGCCCCTGTTCATCGCCACCCTCGTGCCGGTGCAGATCTACTGGATTCTCCAGTTTTTCCTTACCGGATATCTCATCGCCCGTGCGAACGGGGACGGACGGCAGGACGCCCGCCTCATGCTTTTTTCGTTTCTGCTGCTGGCGGCCGCCGGCGTGAACGACATTCTGGTTTCGCGCTTTTACATCCCGACTCCCATTCTTACGCCGCTCGGCCAGATTGTTTTTATTCTGTTTCAGTTCTGGGTGCTCTCCGGA
>MWAR01000043.1 GCA_002068715.1 bacterium ADurb.Bin374 | reverse complement strand
TAGTCTATCCCGCATGCGCCAGGCTCGTCAAATTCCCCGCCGCATGGCCCGACTGATGATATATTATGAGTTATTTATACGCACACATTTTGTATGTCTCAACCGGAGCAAAGTCGGCAAAGGCGGCTCCATAACGGTGTTTCCCAAACATCCCGTTTTTTCTTTTCAGCATATTGACCATCCCGGAAGAGTCTCTTATAATACCCGAAATCCAGCGATCCGAATCTATTGAGGGGAGAAAACAATGATCCAGAGAAACGAAATCTACAAGTGCACGCACTGCGGGAACATAGTCGAGGTCGTTCACGGCAGCGGCCCTGTGGTCGTCTGCTGCGGCGAGCCCATGACGAAGCTGGTCGAGAACACCGTCGACGCCTCGAAAGAGAAGCACGTCCCGGTCATCGAGCGCCAGAACGGCGGCATCCTGGTCAAGGTCGGCAGCGTCGCCCACCCGATGGAAGAGAAGCACTACATCGAGATGATCCAGCTGATCGTCGACAACAAGGTCTGCACCCAGTATCTGAAGCCGGGCGACAAGCCCGAGGCGTTCTTCCCCGTTTCAGCCACCAAGGTGGCCGTGCGCGAATACTGCAACCTGCACGGTCTCTGGAAAAGCGAAGGCTGATCGCGCGCGTTCTCCCCGGGCCATCGACAGGATATCGTCAGTAATCCGGAGGGAGGACGCAGTATGCGCGACGTCATTTAGCCAGCTGCGGGGGCGGCTGGCTCTGCAGTCTGCCGCCCCCGCCATACGCCTTCGACGAAGCCTGCGTTTTCTTTCCGCACCAGAATCAGGCCGGTCATGCTTCCACAACACGGGAAACAGACCGGCCTGATTTGTCTGCTGGCGAAACCGCCCAGTTGAAACAACGGGCGGGCTCAACGCCCGCCCTTCACAGTGCGATCAATATCGTCGTTTCGGGCGCTCGTTCCTGCGCCGTTCCTTCTGCACCTTATTCGGGGCAGGATCGGGAACCGGGAACTTGAGGTGGCCCGCCCTTGAGGTTCCCGAAGGGTCGGAACCCGAGAGAGAGATCGTCCCGCCGGAAGGCATTCCGTCGTCCCGCAGAACCAGCCCATCCATCTGCAGCATCATTTTCCAGGGGCGGCCCCAGGCATCAGAGCCTTCGACGGCCAGTTTGCCGTCCAGAACACCGGTCTGGGTCATCGAACCGCGGACCACGACGCCGCTCCGACCTCGCGCCCTAAACGTGAGGTCGGCATGGATGTGGCCGGCGACCGGGCGGATACGGCCGTCGAGACGGGTCTGGAAAGCGCCGTATTTCCGATACTCCCAGGAATCATACGATCGGTCGCGGACAACCGTCTCGTCGGAGCGGGCCTCGAACCTCGGCATGACGGGGAACGTCCCGAGGCCGAGCAGAGCCGCGCAGCTTTTTCCCGTGTCGAGAACCTGCCCGAGAGCCTCGTTGCTCCGGGGTTCGTCGACCAGACGCCGGAGAGCAACTAAGCTTCGGGAGAGTCTTCGAACGACGGCGGCCTGTTCCGTCGTCAACGTTATTCCTCCGGTATTCTGAGGGGTTTCCGTTCGGGCCGGCTCCCCGGAAAATGAGGGCTGAGCGGGCATCGGAGGCGTCTGCTGTTCTGGCATCACCGGCGGAGGCGGAAAGGAAGCGGAGGTCGGTGGCGCCAGCGGTGACGGCGGCGGAGGCGGCATGACAGCGGTGACTGGCGGCTGGAAGCTGGCGGGTTCCGATGCGGCTTCGGCCTGGGGTGCAGCCGAGGCAACCCCAGGAAGCGAGGTAACGGCCGGAAGGGCGCCGCTGACGGACATGGGCGGAGGCGGGGGAGCGGAAGGCAGGGCATCGTTACTGAGCAGCGGAGCATCCGGCATTCCCGGAAGAGGCGGAGACGGAGGAAACGACTGGGTCATGGCCGGCGGCATCTGGAATGCCGGCGGCGGTTCCATGACCGTTTCCGCGGCCAGAGTGGCGGGCAGGAGCAGGGCGCAGGCAACCACAGCGCGCCACGTCGTGTTTCTCATGCTGATTCCCCTTCACAGTGTAATATTGCAATAGTCGTGTTTCTCAAGCATACCCGGCACTCCCCGGTCTGGCAACAATTTCATCACCCCGTCCTTGGTGGCAGGATCGGGCCGTCACCTGCCGCAACACAGCCGTGAATACTCTCAGAAAATGACTCTTGAAAATCAAAACGTCCTGAGGTATACTTGAACATACTCAAGGGGCTGTAGCTCAGCTGGGAGAGCGCTACATTCGCATTGTAGAGGCCGTCGGTTCGATCCCGATCAGCTCCACTTGTAGATGGGGAGACAGTGAATAATTCGCTGTCTCCTTCGTCTTTTAGCCCCTTTTGCCATATCATATATTGAACACGTTATAGTATCCCGGAACCGGTTACCGCGCAAGAGGTAGTACAAATTGTACCCCACTCATATAGGCTGAATGACAATTTGCGTGGCAAGACTTGGTTCCCCTGCGTCATGAGTGTCATGTGATGGTCAGAACTCCGCGAAGTCGCCATAAGAAAGCCGCCATTAGCCCCAGTGACAATGCATCATCCCAATCGAGACACAGGGCAACCAGAGCTTTTCCAAGGAAAAAGCAACATTCGACAGCCTCAACCCGGCACATTGGCAACAACACTGCTCTCAGCTCTGTCCCCCGGAACACTGGTATCCAATAGCCGAAGGTGGCAGTAACTACTCTTGTCGTTCCGGAAAGCATCTGCGATAATACCTGTATGAAGAAACTGAACCCCGAACTTTCTTCCCGGCTGGTAACGTTGAAAAATCGTTATCTTGCCGAGGGGTTCGTCATTCTCGGGGTTTTCGGCTCGATTGCTCGTGGCGAGGAAACGCCGGAAAGCGATATC
>MWAR01000042.1 GCA_002068715.1 bacterium ADurb.Bin374 | reverse complement strand
CTCCCCCTGGCCCTCCCGCCGGCAATTCCCTGGTGGGTGCCTGCCGTGGGTGCTGGATTCGGAGAAATCGTCGCACGGCAGTTGTTCGGCGGGTATGGTCGTAACCTCGTGAATCCGCTTGCGGTGGCCGTCGTCTTCGTAGGGACCGGATACCCGGCTCTTCTGGAACAAGCGGCGATGATGCCCGGGCCCGGCCCGGTCGCCGGCCTTTCGAGTTGGACGTGCTTCGGCCCCGCCTGTCCGCTCTCGCCCGGTGCATTCACCCTCTCGCATGCCCTTCTGGCGGATATGCCGGTCCTGCCCGGGGAGGCCTCGTTTCTCGTCGCCCTGTGCGGCCTGTTTCTCCTCCTGCGTGCCCGCGCTCTTGATGGGAGATGGCCGATGGGAACAGGTGTCGGGCTGATCGTCGCGGCAACCGTCGCAGTCGGCCTTCGGGGTGATGCAGGCGTCATCGCGATGCTGCAGGGAGCCGGACTTCTTCCCGCCCTGGCCGCCGCCGGCCTGGACGTGTATTCCCTGCCACGCACTCCGGAAATGCGCCTCCCTGCCGGAATTGTATATGGAATGATGTATGTCTTGCTCCGGACGTCCGGAAGCGTCGTTCCGCCTGCGTTCGCAGCCCTTCTGCTCGTGAACGTCCTGACGCCGCTCGGCGACACCGTCGTCATCGGCCGGCGCGCCCGCAGATGGGCCTCCGGAGAAGGAACGGCTGCATGAAACAACTTCGCGAGATCGGCTTCGTTCTCGTTCTGGCAGCGATCTGCACGGTCGTCATGTCGGGCGGCGACATCCTCCTCCGGCCGCCGCCGGGAGTCTCGCCCGAATTCATGGCGCGCGCTCTCGAACTGGCCCCGGGACTCGTCGATTCCCTGCCTCCAGCGGCTGGAACCGCTTCGGGACCGGAAAGCACGGATCGGCTTGCAGCCGCGTTCCAGGCCGAGTTCATCCCGGCGCAGGGCCCCGATGACGGCTTGTTCCGCGCCCGTCGCCGGCCCGACCTGGTGCTCTGCGAGCAGGAAGGCAACGGGATGTGGGGGAAAATCCGCCTGCTCGTCGCGTTCGACCGCAAAACCGGGCTGCTCGCCGACGTCAACGTCATTGCCCAGGGGGAAACGCCGGGACTCGGTACCCGGATCGCCGATCCGGAGTTTGAACGACCGTTCGCCGGCCTTTCTGCCACCTCCGGGGTTCGTCTTGCCACCGGCACTGCCCATCCCGATCTGGGAGAGGTTGCCGCGATCACCGGCGCCACGATATCCTGCGCGGCCGTCGTTCAGATCGTGAACGAAGCGATGAAACGGATCAGGCGATGAACGGGAACGAGATCACCGTGCAGAGACGCAGTGAAGCCTGGGAACTGTTCCGGGCAGGACTGGGAGAGCATCATCCCATCTTCGTTTCGGTGCTGGGAATCTGCTCTACGCTGGCCGTGACGACGGCCGTGCGATATGCTGCCGTCATGGCGGGGATCGTGACCGTAACGCTGCTGCTCAGCGCCCTCATCGTCTCTCTTCTCCGCCGGCGCATTCCCCCGACATACCGGATCATCACCTCGCTTCTTCTCATCTCGACGCCGGTCATTCTGCTCGAAAAGCTGCTCCGGCTCCATGCACCGGCGATCGCGGGCGAACTGGGGCCTTATGTCGGTCTCGTCATCACGAACTGCATCATCCTGGGGAGAATCGAGGCATGTGCCTCGCTCCGATCTCCAAAAATGGCTCTGGCCGACGCCCTTGGCGCAGCTCTCGGCTACGGCACCGTTCTGGTCGCGATCGCGGCTTCACGCGAGCTGTTGGGCACAGGGCGGGTGATGGGATACGATATCGCGCCGGCCTGGTATCCCTCCTGCGCTTTCTTCCAGAGGCCCGCTGGTGCCTTCCTGGCGCTCGCTCTGATGCTCGCCCTCTTCCGGCATCTGCGAGGCACCGGAACGAAACAGGGAAGCGGCGGCACCTGTGGCTGCTCTCGGGCCGACACGCCCGCGTCCGGAAACGGAGGCGGCGTATGAGCGGCTCGCTGACCGGCCTGTTCCTGAGTTCGGTGTTCACGGGAAACATAGCGCTGACAGGGTTTCTCGGTCTCTGCCCCTTCCTCTCGCTGTCCCGAAAGCCTGCGCTGGCGGCGGCGATGGGCGTGTCGGTCACGTTCGTGATGACGGTGACCGCCATGCTGAACTGGCTGCTCATGCGGTATGTTCTTGTTCCATATCGAATAGAATACATGCAGATCCTCGCGTTCATGCTCGTGATCGCGGCGCTGACCCAGGTTCTGGAACTGTTTCTCGATCGCTTCGCCCCGCGCATCTTCGCCGCGTTCGGTGTCTTTCTGCCGCTGGTCGCGGTGAACTGCGCGATCCTGGGCGTTTCCCTGTTCGCCTCGTTCCGGGAATACGGGTTCGCCGAAACGCTGTTGTATTCGCTGGGAAGCGGCATCGGCTGGACGCTGGCGATCCTCCTCATGGGCGGGCTGCGGCGTCACCTGATCTTCTGTCGGCCTCCGGCGGCCCTGGGACCGGTCGGCATCGTGATGACGCTCGCCTCGCTCATGGCGCTAGCGTTCGGCTGTCTGGCCGGAGTGGGGGGCTGATGCCGACCGGGCCATTCGGAGAGCTTCTCATCGCTGTCCTGCTGATCGACGGACTGGTCGGCGGCCTCTGCCTGCTGATCCTGTTCGTGCAGAAATGTCTCTGCCGCTGGCCCGACGTCCCCCTCCGTCTCGGCGAAGACGAAATACGGACTGTTTCGGGTGGCCAGAGCCTGCTTGCCGCCGTGCGGGGCGAAGGGTTCCTGTTGCCGGGATCGTGCGGCGGCCGTGGCACCTGCGGCATCTGCCGGGTGCGGGTGAAGAACGGAGGC
>MWAR01000041.1 GCA_002068715.1 bacterium ADurb.Bin374 | reverse complement strand
GATGTCCTACCTGCAGATGGGCGCGGCCCGTGAAGACCTGCTGGCCGGGCTTTCGCGCGCCGTCGTTCACAACTACCTCAACCGCGTCGTCCAGGACGGCAAGATCGGCAAGGTCATCAGCTTCCAGGGCGGGCCGTCGCTGAACAAGTCGGTCGTAGCGGCGTTCGAGGCCGTCGTCGGCAAGCCGATCGTCACCCTGCCCCACCGCGAGGTGATGGGCGCGATCGGCGCGGCGCTGCATGCGCGCGACGAGGCCGAAGCGGCCGCGCGGCGTGGCGAGACGGTGAAGCCGAGCCGGTTCCGCGGCTGGAGCGTCGTAGACGCGGCGTTCACGCATTCGGAAGAAGTCTGCCACCGCAACCCGAACTGCCACAACCAGTGCAAACTCCAGATCTACCGCATCGGCGGCGATGAAGCCATCTACGGCGGCGAGTGCGGCATGTACGAGTCGCGCGCCAAGTCCACGGTGCGCGCCCCCGACTACAACCGCATTCGACAGAACCTGTATTTCAAGGCCATGCAGGGGAAGTATCGCGTGCTCGACGAGGAGCCGGCGCAAGCCGTTTCCGCCGAAGGGAAGAAGCGGCCGACGCTGGGCATTCCCCGCTCGCTGAGCTTCTTCCAGACGGGGCTATTCTGGGTGCACCTGATGGACCGCCTCGGCTTCGACGTCGTGATCACGCCCGAGACCGACAATCGTATCGTAGATGCCGGTATAGAAGCGATGACCTGCGAGGCCTGCTTCCCGGTCAAGATCTCGCACGGCCACGCGAGCAAACTCAAGGGCCGCGTCGACTGGCTGTTCCTGCCCATGATGATCGAGATGGAGGCGCCACCGAACAAGAAGGGCTACTACTGCCCCTATCTCGAGGCGAACAGCTTCATGCTGAAAGCCGCGCTCAAGCTCGACGACAAGACCACCCTCATGCCGGCGATCTATATGAAATACGGCCGCGACGGCCTGATCAAGGCGTTCCGCGAGGAGTTCGCCCGGGTCGGCCTGCCGTTCGACCAGAAGGCGTTCGCCGCCGCATATGACGAGGCGTGGGCCGCGCACACGGCGTTCGCCCGGGAACTGCGCTCGCTGGGCAAGACCGTGCTCGAGAAGCTCGGCGACCGGCGGGCGATCGTCGTCGTCGGCCGGCCCTACAGCGCTTACGACTCGCGCACGAACCTGAACCTGTTCGCCACGTTCAGCCGGCTCGGCGTCATCGCCATCCCGCAGGAGCTGCTGGACCTCGACCCGATCGAGATCGAGGACGACTACCCCAACATGTACTGGGGCTTCGGCGACAAGATTCTGAAAACATCTCGCTATATAAACAACGACAAGCGGCTGTTCGGTCTGTATCTGACCAGCTTCTCGTGCGGCCCCGACTCGTTCATCCTGCACTTCTTCAACGACGAGATGAACCGCACCGGCCGCCCGTATCTTGAGCTCGAGCTCGACGAGCACTCGGCCGGCGCCGGCGTCGAGACGCGCCTGCTGGCCTTCATCGACGTCATCAAGAACCAGCGCGACGTCCGCACACTGCCCCAGGGCGTCAACGTCATCGCCCGCAAGGCCAAAGCCCCGCTCCAGGGCCGCACGATCTACCTGCCCAAGATGTCCCAGGGCTCGTATGCTCTCGCCGCCGCGTTCGACGGTGTCGGGTGCAAGGCGGAAGTCATGCCGACCTACACGACGGCCGGCCTCGAGTTCGGCAAGAGCAACACATCGGGCAAGGAGTGCTTCCCCTGCACCGTCACGACCGGCGACATGTTCGAGACCGTCACGAAACTGCGCGAGCAGGGCCGCGACGTCGAGAACGAGATCGCGTTCTTCATGCCAGAGACCGAGGGCCCATGCCGATTCGGCCAGTATAATTACCTGCACCGCATGCTGCTCCAGCGGTACGGCTGCGGCGGCATCCCGATTCTTTCGCCCAGCTCCGAGGACAGCTACCGCTGCAAGGGATTCTTCTCCGACGAGCAGGCGGGCCAGTTCCGCGGTCTCGCCTGGCAGGCGATCGTGTACACCGACATGATCGAGAAATCGCTCTGGCGCGTGCGCCCCTACGAGAAGGTGAAGGGGACGACAGACGCGGTGTTCGCCGAAGCCCTGCGTGAAGGCGTCGAGGCGACCCGGGCAGGTGGAGGACTGAAGCTGATCAAAGCCGCCCGCCGCGCGGCCGCGAAGTTCTCGGCGATCGAGCGCGACGAGAAGGCCCGGCCGCTCGTCGGCATCGTGGGCGAAATATATGTACGCACACATAACGAGAGCAACCAGGAGCTCGTCCGGACGCTCGAGTCGATGGGGTGCGAGACGTTCACCAGCTCGATCGGTGAGTGGATCGACTACACGACCCACACGAGCATCGAGGACGCGCACGGCCGCTGGAAGGACAAGCGCACCTGGGACAACGGCCGCGAGCTCGCCAAGTCGTGGCTGATCGGGAAGGGACAGCGCATCGTCTCCAAGATGCTGGGTTTGCCCTTCGCGAAGCTGCTCCACGGCCGTTTCGACCACTCGACCGAGCATCTGCTCGACCTCGTCGAGGGCATCTTCTCGAACCATATCAACGGCGAGGCGATCCTCTCGATCGGCGGCGCGTTCGCCTTCCGCGAGCACGGCTTCGACGGCGTCGTGAACGCGATGCCCTTCACCTGCATGCCGAGCACGATAGCTAGCGCTATTCTCAAGGTCCACATGCGCCGGAAGATGCCCTTCGTCGACATGGTCTACGACGGCACGATCCTGCCCAACCGCAACACCAACCTCGCGACCTTCGCATTCCAAGCCAAGCAGCAGCAGGAAGCCCGCCGGAACCGCTGACGAAATCTCCCCAATGGCAACCGTAGGGG
>MWAR01000040.1 GCA_002068715.1 bacterium ADurb.Bin374 | reverse complement strand
GAGCCGGTCGTCGACCATATACGAAACGCCGCCTTTGACGTAGTAGCCGAAGTAATCGAGCATCAACTCGAGACGGCTGTCGTCGATTGCGCCTGCAGTAATCGAAAAAGCGGTGCGCGCGTCGAGCTTGTAGCCCATTACGTCGTTGACCGTGGTCTTGATCTTCCCGCTCGAGCTTTCCGGGAGCTTTACCGGAACGTGATAGTCCAAAGTCGCATTGGCGCCGGCGAGCGTTTCGTCGGGGGAATAATGGACCCAGAGGTCCGCATCGGCAAGATATGCGGGGGGCGTAGCCCAGCCGGTTTTTTGCAGGAGATAGAGAACCGACAGGGACGGATTGAACGATTCGACTTTGTCGCGCACGCGCAGCGAGAGGTCGATCAGGCGGCCCGAGCCGGTGCCGATGTAGAACGAATAGGAATCGCTGGTCTGTCCGACGAAGAAGTCGCCGATGAACTCGATGCCGCTCGTCTTGGTGCCGGAAGAGTCGCTGAACGCGCTCACGATCTTGCGGTCGCGCATGAAGCCCGCGTCGAAGTCGATGTTCATGATGGTAAAGAGGCCCAGAACCATGTCCTGCAGTCCGATCTGTCCGCGGGTTTCGGAAAAGCCGACGCCGTCGACCATGAACGGCTTGGAAAGCGAAACAGACTTGCCGGAAAAGTCGAGGCCCCGGAAGCGGAACGGCTTGTTATCGAACGGCCCGCCTTTTCGGATGTCCACGCGGAAGTACGAGTAGGCAACCATGATGCTGTACTCGGCTTTGCCGAATTCGGTAATGACCGGATAGGAACCGAACTCCATGGTATTGAGACCCATATGTATGTCGAACAGAGGAGAAAGATCGGGGTTGTCGAACCGTGTGCCGTAATACTTCTGGAGCGAATCGGTTTGCTTCGCCATATCGAACAGAGCGTCTTCGGTCTGCGCGGCGGAAGCGTGTACGAGAGGGAAAAGGGAAAACCATGCAAGCACGGCGATCCGGAAGAGGGCGCTGCCCTTGAGGCGGTGTGCGTCGGTCATCGGGAACTCCTGTGAGAGATTATGAAATACGTGCGCCAGAGCGCTTTATTGAAGACTCGCATGGTCCCGTCGGCGGTGTCAACCATTTTTTCTGCCCCCACTGCCGGTATCGATAAAACAGCGCAAACGTGTTATATTTTGAGGCTATGAAGAGACTACAGATACATAGAAAATCTTCTATATACATACTTCTTTCGTTGGCGGCGTTCGCGGCGGCAAGCCTCTCATCCTGCGCTACCCTTACCGCCTTGACGGCAAACGGCAGCGGGGAAGACGACCCGATAGCCGAATCCGCTCCGGCAGACCCGGAATCCGGCACCGGCAAAACGGGCGGCCAGCCCGAGTGGAAGCGCAAAACGCCCAAGTCGGCCGAATTCCTCTATGTGACCGGCTACGGCAAGGTGACCGACCGGACTACGTCCACAAAACGGGCGATAGCCGACGGCAAGGACCAGATATCGAGATGGCTCGAAACAAAGGTGCAGTCTATCCTGCTTGAGCATACGTCCGAAACCGCATCGTCCTCGCGGACCGCCGTGAACGAAACAGCCCTCGAAGTGTCCCGCTCGGTCTCCCGCGCATCGATCTCGGGCGTCACGCAGAAAGCGCTCTGGGTGGATGCGGATGGCGGCGTCTGGGTGCTCCTGGAGGTACCCCGCTCGGTGCCGGTGCGGCAGTTCGAGGAAGCGGCGAAAACGCTTACCCGCAAGGACGCCGCGGCCTACAGCGAACAGAAGATGCGCGAGGCTCTCAAGAAGCTCGAGGAAGAGCTGTGACCGCAGAACCGAAAGACACCACACGGAGAAATCGAATATGAAAGCTGCATGCACGTTCGCCGCGCTGGCGTCGATGATTTGTCTCGCCTCGTCGTGCGCGAGCCTCCCCGAAGGGCTCCTTCCCGACAGCATTGCCCTGCCCTCCCGGACTGCCGATTCCCGAAACCCGACTGGCGGGAGGCCCGACGCGCCGCTCAAGGCCAAGGGTTTCGATACGCTGTGGAACCTCGACCAGTATCCGATGAACGTGTTTTACGGCATCGCGTCCCCCTCGGGAAACCGGGAAGCCATGGCGGCGGAAGCGCTGTACCGCTGTGCCAGAAGCGTTGCAATCAGCGAGCACTTGTACGTGAGCACCGGCTTGGTGACGGAAACGTCGGGTTCGCAGCTGCAGACGTTTGCAACCCGCGGCGAGGCGGTGTACGACGAGGGATCCGTGGAAGGCATCGCAGCCCGGCTCAAAACGCTCGAAGCGATCGAAGGACCAGAAGGCCTGCTCCTCGTGGCCGAAGACCCTGCGAAAACAGCCGCCCCGCGCCCGGACGCCGGAGGCCGCGACGATTCGGGCAGGCCGCTGTGGGTGGACAATCCGCCGAGGCTGCAGGGCTTTATCGCCGCAGTCGGCGAAACGCGCGGATACCGGTACCTCAAGGACTCGCTCGAGGCGGCCGACATTGCGGCGGCTTACGCGCTGATGGAATCGAGCGCCGACACGATTACCGAGGCGCGCTCGTACAGCGAAACCGCGACGATGACCGGCCAGACCAGAACCGAAGAAGCCGGCATGAACGGGGTATTCCAGCTTTCCCGAGGCAATATTAAAGGCTTTTACGTGCTCGCCCGCTGGTTCGACGCGAGAAACAATATCTACTACACCCTCGCCGTATGTCCGGTGCAAGCGGTACGGCCGTCATGAGGAAAACAGCCGGAGGAGCATTTGTCGTGCTGATCGCGTTCGCCCTGGCAGCGGGAACTTCCTGCTCCACGGTTCCTGCGATCCCGGGCGCCGGTCCGGGATCGACGGGCAGTGCACGA